>JASHWZ010000158.1 GCA_030043865.1 Thermoplasmata archaeon
CTGCGGCGCGTCGCGATGACGGAGACCGGCAAGCTCGACGTCGACCTCGTCCAGTCGGGCGTGAGCCACAGCCAGCGCGAGCGCCTCGACATCGTGATGCGCGTGATGCAGGAGCTCCAGGAGCGCGCCGAGGGGGCGTTCTCGGTCGAGGAGTACGTCGAGGCGGCCGAACGGGCCGGGGTGCCGAAGAACCGGGCCGAGGCGCTCTTGCAGACGCTGCGCAACCAGGGCGAGGTCATCGAAAGTCGCCCGAACCGCCTCCAGTTGGTCCGCTTCTAGTCCTCGGACCCCGGGGGCCGCCGATATATCCTCGCGCCCGGCTTCTCTCGTCGCGGTTCGATGGTCGACGACGTAGGGGTGGTGATGCGGGTCCACCGGGTGCGGGCGGAGTTCGTGGTCGCGGCGTGCGACGCCGAGCTCCTGGGCCGGGACCTCCCCGTGGGCACCGCGGGACGGACG
Organism: Thermoplasmata archaeon; assembly: GCA_030043865.1. GTDB lineage: Archaea > Thermoplasmatota > Thermoplasmata > Lutacidiplasmatales > UBA184 > Lutacidiplasma. The sequence goes on from JASHWZ010000158.1 coordinate 460, forward strand.
GTCCGCGTCTCCGAGCAATTCTACGGAGAACACGTCGTCTCGAAGGAGGAGCTGCTCTGGGCGCTCGAGCGAGCGACGATCGCGAACCTCCTCGGGGAGCGGGTGCTCCGCTTCGCGCGCGAGGGCGGCTTCCTCGGTCCGGGCGGGACCGGCCTTCTCGGCGGCGTCCCGCACGCCGAGATCTTCGCGATGCACGATTAGGCGTCGGGGGCGCACGATGGACGGAGAGTTCTGCGTGGTCTGCGGCGCGACGGACCGGCCGCTCACCGACGGGGTCTGCGCGGAGTGCGCCGCCGACCGGACCCGTCTGCTGTCGGCCCCCGAGCGCGGAGTGGTCGTGATCTGCCCGCACTGCGGCGCGCGCAAGGTCGGGGAACAGTGGGAGCGGGCCGGCACGAGCCCGGTCCTCACCGCGGACGACCTCACCCCGTTCCTCCGGGTCCCCCGAGAGGTCGCCGTGCGGAGGGTCCGCTGGGAGGAGACGTCCGCGACCGGTACGGTCCGGGAGCTCGTCGGCACCGCCGACGTCGTGTTCCGGGGCGTGGAGCGTCCGGTGGAGGTCCGCCTCTCCGTGCGCACGGAGCACCGGACCTGTCTCGACTGCAGCCGCAAGAGCGGCCGGTACTATACCGCGGTCCTGCAGCTGCGCGGCGGGCTCGAGAAACCCGGTGAGAAGTCCCCCGCGCTACACGCCCGTCTCGACCGCACGTGGTCCGCGCTCCTCGGCGAGAGCCGGCCCGACTGGCGGAAGGCCGTCTCGTGGGTCGAGGAGCGGCCCGAAGGGTACGACGTCTTCCTGACCCAGACCCTCGCCGCCCGGGCGGTCGCGAAGCTCGCGAAGCAGCGGTTCGGCGCCCGCGTCAAGGAGTCCGCCTCGCTCGTGGGCCGGAAGGACGGTCAGGACCTCTACCGGGTGACGCTCTGCCTCCGATTTCCGCGCCCGGAGGCGTCCGGGCCGGCCCCCGCGTTCTCCGGTCGGCCCTTGGAACGGTAGACTTAAGAAGCGACCTCCGCCTCTCGCCCCCGAGAGAAGGGTTCCCGCATGTCGAAGAGTGGTATTCTCCGGCGCCATCACGGGTCCGACACATTGGAAGAAGGCACGTTCCTCGACCTCGGGGCGATGTCGTTCGACGACGAGGCCGGCGCGCTCGCGGGCGCGCACGGGACCGTGCGCCTCGCCGAGATCCTGCGCTTCGAAGACCTGCACCAGGTCTCGAAGCTCGCCTACCAAGGCGACATCGTGCTGCTCGACTACACGTCGATCGCGAACGACCAGATCGCGGTCAAGCGGATGAGCGTCGACCTCAAGAACGTCGCCAAGGACACCGGCGGCGACGTCGCGGGGATCGCGAAGAACCTCCTCGCGATCACGCCCGCCGGGATCCGGATCGACCGGCAGAAGATCCGACCGTCCTTCTGAGGCCGCGGCGCCTCCGATGAAGGTCCTCGTCGACCGTCGCGAAGCGACGGCCGCGGCCGTGGACGCCGTCGTGACCGGCGTCTTCGAGCGGGGCGACAAGGAGACGACGTTCCCCCGGACCCTCGCGCGCGAGGACGCGGCCGCGAAGGGCCTCGTCAAAGCCGCGTGGGACCGGCGGGAGGTCAAGGGGAAGCTCAAGGAACTGACCGTGATCCACCGCCCCGACGGTCGAGGCCGGGTCGTGCTGGTGGGGCTCGGCCCCCGGCCGAAGTTCGACCCCGAGGTCGTGCGGCGCGCGGCGGCCGAAGCCGTCCGGGCGCTGAAAGGGAAGGGCGCGCGGACGATCGCCGTTCGGCTCGCCACCTTCGCCCAGGAGCCGGTGTCGAGCGACGCCGCGGCCCGGGCCGTGGTCGACGGCGCCGTCCTCGGCGGCTACGAGTTCGTCAAGTACAAGGCGACGACCGAGGGAGGCGTCGAGGAGACGACGGTCGCGCTCGGCGAAGAGCTCGAGCGCGAGGAGACGACGCTCCGCAAGGCGGTCGAGGAGCAAGCGCTCGTCGCCGAGACGGTCGTCTGGACCCGCGACATCGCGAACCTCCCCGCGGACGTCTGCTCGCCGGCGCGCCTCGCCGACGAGGCCCGGGCGCTGGGGAAGGAGCTCGGCCTCAAGGTGACGGTCTTCGACGAGGCGAAGCTCGCCGAGATGCATTGCGGCGGGATCCTCGCGGTCGGCAGCGGGTCGACCTCGCACCCGCCGCGGATGATCGTCCTCGAGTATCCGGGCGGCGCCCGGCGCGGCAAGACGGTCGCGGTCGTCGGCAAAGGGATCACGTTCGACTCGGGCGGCCTCTCGATCAAGCCGGGGCTCGCGATGTCCAACATGAAGTTCGACAAGTCGGGCGCGGTCGCCGTTCTCGGCATCCTCCGCGCGGCGGCCCTGCTCAAGGTCCCGCCGAGGGTCGTCGGCGTGCTGGCGTGCGCGGAGAACGTCCCGAGCGGTACGTCGTACCGCCCGGGGGACGTTGTGCGGACGTACAACGGCAAGACGATCGAGGTCCTCAACACCGACGCCGAGGGCCGGGTCTGCCTCGCCGACGCGCTCGCCTACGCGGTCGACCAGTACCGGCCGGACGAGCTGATCGACCTCGCGACGCTGACCGGCGCGCAGGTGGTCGCCCTCGGTGATGCCATGGCGGGCCTCGTCTCGACCGACGACCGGCTCGCGACCGCGCTCCTCGCCGCCTCCGCCGCCACGGGCGAGCCGATCTGGCGGATGCCGCTCACCGACTACTACCGCGCGCTCGTGAAGGGGGACGTCGGCGACGTGCGCAACACGATCGAGATCCCGCTTGGCGGCATGGTCACCGCGGCCGCGTTCCTCGAGAACTTCGTGGACGGGACCCCGTGGGCCCACCTCGACATCGCGGGGCCCGCGTACACGACCCCCGGGACGTTCCGCTACCAGCCGGCCTACCAGAACCGGGGGGCGGTCGGTTTCGGCGTGCGCCTCGTCGTGAAGTACCTCGCGGAAGCGTCGCGCGCGACGTAACCGGCGTACCGGTCGGCTCCGGTCGGAACCGTGCCGGCGGCGCCGGCTCAGGCGGCGACGATCTGCACGCTTTCCCCGCCGTGTCGGGTCGCCCGGGGGCGGACCTCGCAGAAGAGCGGCGTCTGGTAGCCGCCCCCGGTGATCAGCGCGGTCCCGACGGGGAGGGACTGGATCATCTCGGTCATCCCCGCGGTGAGCCCCTCGATCGACTGGGCGATCGCCTTCAGGTCGAGGGGGTTCGTGACCTGGAGGATCAGCTGCGTGTTGCACTGCGAGAGGACGCTTTTATCGATCCGGGCCGCGCGCTGCGTGACGACGCACAGGCCGAGCCCGAACTTCCGGCCCTCGCTTGCGATGTTCTTCAGGATGCGCGAGCACGTGACCGACCCCTGCTGCGGAGCGAAGTTGTGCGCTTCCTCGATCACGAGGAAGAGCGGCGGGATCTTCCCCTTCTTCCGGTTCTCGAACAGCGTGAGCGCGATGCGGGCGACCACGAGCTCCTGAACGTCGGGGGCAACCCCCCGCAGGTTCACGAGCGTCGCTTCGCCCTTCTTCACGAGGTCGTTGAGGCTCGTCCCCACCGGCCCGAGCAGCTTGGTCTGCTCGAGGTACTCGAGCCGCTCGTGGAGCGTCTCGGCGATCGCGCCCTCGCCGGACTCGGCGGCGCGGACGAGGTCGTGCACCGTGTAGTCGGGGTTGGACGCCGCGACCGCCTCGATGACCGCCTTGAGCGGCGCGAGGAACGTCTTGACGTTCGTGAGACCCATGAAGACCAATAGGTCCCGCGGGTCGATGTGCCGCAGCGAGAAGGTGAGCGGCTTCGCGGACGGGTTGAGCGAGACGTCCGGCGAGTACTCCTGGATCTGGCGTCCGAACCCCTGGGATTCGACGCCGAAGCGCGCGTGCCCGCCGTTCTTCTCCGCCGGGACACGGAGCGACCCGTACTCCCCGTGCGGGTCGACGATGACGCAGGTGACCTTGTGGCGCAGGAGCTCCTCGATGAGCACGCCGAGGAGGTAGCTCTTCCCGCCGCCGGTCTTCGCGAGCACGCTGACGTGGCGTTGGACGAGCTGGTTGATGTCCAGCTCGACCCGCAGGTTGTGGTTCCGCAGCAGCCCGACATAGGCGCCGGTGTTCGCGTGGTGCTTCAGTCCGAGCACTTCGGCGATCAGCGGCTCCTCCGCTCGAAAGACGTGCGCTCCCGGGCGGAACGGGATCGTCGGCATCTTGACGAGCCCTTGACCGTCGCGGAACCCGATGATCCGCGCCACCCCGAGGAGGCTCTCGTGCACCGGTGCTTCGTCGTTCGGGCGCAGCGCGCCGGCGGCCTCGAGGTCGAGGTCGCTCTTACGCTTCAGGTCGTCCAGCTGGCAGAGGACCTTGCCGTGCAGCTCGTCGATCACGGTGAGGTAGTCGCCGCGTTCCACGGGACTCGAGAGGCTCAGCTGGAACTGACCGAGCCCGACGTCGCCGAAGATGCGGCCGACCTCTTCCACGGCGCGTTTCATCCGGTGCCTCGCATATGAGGCTGACGCGGGAAACGCAACGCGGGGGTCCCGGCTCTCGGAAGTCTTTATATCGGCCCTTTCTGTCGAACGCCTCCCCGACCTGACACTTCGGCGAGGCGGAAGCCCTTTGACCGACGCGACCGAGGAACTCGAGCAGAAACGAGCCGAGTCGAACGTCCGCGCGGACGAGCACCGCGCGCGGCGGGACCGGCTGAACGCAGAGGCGCGAGCGACCGCGGACGAACGCGCCCAGATCGTGGACGAGCTCCACGCCCGCAGCGCGGAAGCGCAGGACCATCGGCGGCACCGCGACCAGCTCAACGACCAGGTGCGCGAGGAAAAGCGCCTGCGCGAGGAGTGGAACCGCAAGCTCCAGGAGCTCACCGACCGCGTCCAGGAGCTCCGGCGGGCGCGCGCGCCGCGGCCGGGCGCCGTGCCGATCTGGCGGCTGCGGAAGGAGCTCAAGGAGCTCGAGTTCCGCCACATGACGACGGCGCTGACCGGGGACCAGGAGAAGCGGCTGATCGAGGAGATGAAGCGGCTCGAGGCCGCGATCCGCGACCAGGACGCCGAGCTCCGCCAGGACCCCGAGGTCGAGCAGTCGATGAAGGCGCTCGCCGAGGCGCGCGAGGAGGCCGAGAAGCACCACGCGGCGGTCGGGCAGCTCGCCGTGGAAGCGCAGGCCGAGCACGAGGCGATGGTCCGCCTCTACGAGGTCGTGGACGAGCTCCGCCGACGGGCCGACGAGGTCCAGGCGAAGTTGATCGAGGTCAAGACCGCGGCCGACGAGGCGCATCGCGCCCACATCGCCTCGATCGAGGAGGTGCGCGACATCGAGAAGATGCTCTACGCCGCCCGGGGCGGCCGCGCGCCCCCGAGCTGGGCGGACGCTCAGCCACCGAAAGAGGAGGACTTCCTCGCGCGCCTCAAGAAAGGCGAGAAGGTCTCGACCGAAGACCTGCTCGAGCTGCAGAAGAGCGGACGGGCGTAGCCCCACGAAGGTGTCGCTCCCGTACGGGTCCACCGAGGTGGACGCGGTCCTGTTCGACCTGGACGACGTCCTCGTGCCGTTCCAGACGCCCGCCGCCTGGCAGTGGGCGTGGCGCCCTCAGGGCCCGGTGCTCGGCGAGCGTCGGGTGCGGGCCGCGGTGCGGCGCGCGCTCAAGGAATGGGACCGACGCCGCTGGAACGGGCTGACGGGGCGCGAAGCGCCGGTCGACCTCGCCGCGCTCCACGCCCACCTGCGGGCCTCCCTCGCTGCGGTCGCGGGCCATCCGCTCCCGGAGCCCGAGACCGAGGCGGTCGTGCGACGGCTCCTGCATCCCGCGGGCGAGATCGAGCGGTTCCCGGACGTCGCGCCCGCGCTCGCGCGCCTTGACGCCGCCGGAGTCCGCTGGGGCGTCGCGACGCCGCTCCCCGCTGACGCCGCTCAGTGGCTCCTGCGGCGCGCCGGGATCGACGTCGCGCGCCTCCTCCTCGCCGGTGAGGGTCCCTCGCCGCTCCCGTCGCGCGAAGCGTTCCGATCGGCCGTCGCCCGGCTCGACGTTCCGCCCGAACGGGCCGCGTTCGTCGGTGATCTCTTCTGGAGCGACGCGCGGGCGGCCGCTCGCGCCGGCCTCGTCGCCCTCTTGCTCGACCGCCACGACGCCTGGGCGAAGGTGCAATCGGGCCGGATCACCTCGCTCGACGAGCTCGAATCCGGGCTCGCTTCCGGCGGCCCACCGGAGCCCGCGGACGGCGGGCCGGCCGACTCGGAAGAGTGACCGGGTTCCGCCGCCGGCGAACCTATATACGGTGCTCCTCGCTCCCGCCCCGACCATGCGCTACGTCAAAATCGACCAGGCGGAGCTCCGCCAGATCCTGGAGCTCTACGAGGGCGTCATGTCGCACGCCTGCCACGGCCTGTTCTTCAAGGAAGGGTCGGTCATCGGCACGGACATGGCCGAGGAGGCGCTCAAGGACCGGCCGAAGTTCTTCGAGCGCGCCGGTGCGATCCTGAAAGAGCGCGGCTGGGTCGAAGAGGTCACGTTCAGCGACGGCGACGTGGTGGTCCGGGGGTCGATCGAAGTCACGCCGGGCGACATCCCCACCTGCCACCGGCTCCGTGGGATTCTCCGCGAGTTCTACGAACGTTTTAAGGGGGGGCGCGTTAAGTGTACCGAAGAGATGTGTGCCAGCACCGGGCATCCGGAATGCCGCTTCCGGATTGAGGAAATGTAGTCGAGGCACTCATGATGGCCACCGGGAACGTAGGAGCAGTCATCAAGGACCTGAAGACGAGGATCTCGGGGATCGCGACCGCGCTGGTCTCCCGGGACGGGCTCGTCCTGTACGCGGACGTGCCCGCGGGCGTCTACACCGAGACGTTCGCGATCATGTGCGCCACGATCCTCGGGGCGGCGGCGACCGCCAACACCGAGCTGAACCGGGCCCCGCCCGAGCGGATCGTGATCGAGGGGAACGACTCGAAGACGATCATCGTCGGGAGCGGCAAGAAGGCGCTGCTCGTCGCGGTCGTCGACCAGACCGCGGACGTGACGAAGGTCCTCTCCGAGGTCGTCAAGGTCGCCGAGCTCCTGAAGGCGAACTAGCCGCGCCCGGACGCGGGCGTCAGCCCGAGTCGTCGGCGCCCGTGGCCCGGGGCACGACGGCGCTGTCGTCCGGCGGGAGGCGCGAGCCACCCGCCGATAGCACGCGCGTGGCGTAGCCCCCCAGCGCGGCGGTCAGCCGCGCCCAGGCGATCACCGTCCGCTGGCCGGAGGCGAGCCGCCGGATCCGGTACCGGCCCCAGAGGCTCCCCTGCTTCTCCGTCAGCTGCTTGCGGCCGTAGCCGTTCCAGAACGCCTGGTAGAGGAACCGGACGAACGTCGCCCGCATGTGGTGGTAGACGACCGCGTCCGGGGCGTAGCGGATCGACGCGCCGGACCGCACGGCCCGCAGGTTGAGGTCGATGTCCTCGGCGGTGATGAACCGCGCGTCGAACCCGCCGAGCTCCTCGAACAGGCGGCGGCGGTAGGCGAGGTTGCACGACGGGTACGTGACGTCGTAGCCGCTCTGGAACAGCTCGACGCGCTCGAGGTCGCCGTAGCCGGACTTTCCGACGGCGACCGTGCGACCCGCGACGATCGGCGCGGAGCCGAGCGCGCCACGGAGCGCGTGCAGCCAGCCCGAGTCGGCGAAGCAGTCGCCGTCGATGAACGCCACGAACTCGCCGTGCGACTCCCGGACGCCGCGGTTTCGCCCGATGCCGCGGGAGCCCGGCTGGGAGACGACCCGAAATAGTTCGGGGTGGCGTCGGGCGTACCCCTGCGCGATCGCGAGCGTCCCGTCCCGGCTCTCGGAATCGACCAGGACGACCTCGAACGGCCCCTCCTGGCGGAGCAGGCTGTCGAGCAGCTCGGGAAGGTGGTGTTCCTCGTTCCGGACGGTGATGACGATCGAGATCAGCTTCGGTGGGGCGCCGTCACTTCCCAATGTCCATCACGACGACATCCTTCACCGCGCGCATGCTCTTGAAGGGCAGCACGAGGCGGCCGGAGGCGTCGCTCTGGAAGAGCCGGGGCTCGACGTCCTCGCTCGGAGTGACGAGGACGTGCGCGATCCCACCGGTCACCGTGTCGACGACGAAGTTGTCGATCGCGCCGAGGATCTGTCCGTCGTTCGTCATGACCGTCTTTCCCCGGAGTTCGGTAAGGAACTTGCGCATGAGGAGGGCCTCGGGCTCGCCGATGGCGGAGTGCCGTATTTAATCGTTCGTAGGTATGCGCAGCTGTTCGACGCGTCGACCGGCCGCCGGTGGCCGGCGTCGGCCGCGCGAGCGTGTCGCGCGCCGCCATGCTTATATCGGCGACACAGGTCGAGGCGACTCCGCCCATGCCCGCTCCCTTTCGTCAGAAGAATCCGGAGCTCCACCGCGTCGTGGTCGAGCTGCGACGCGCGGCCCGTGCGCACGCGGCTCCGATCTGGGGCTCGGTCGCGGACCGGCTCGAGCGCGCACGGCACGGGTCGACGCCGCTCAACGTCGGGCAGTTGGAGCGCCTTGCCGGGGCCGAGGAGACGGTCGTCGTGCCGGGGAAGCTGCTGGCGGACGGCCCGCTGTCGAAGGCGCTTACGGTCGCCGCATACTCCTACTCCTCGGGGGCTCGGGCGAAGGTCCGCGCCGCCGGTGGGCGGGCCCTCACGATCTCCGAGTTGCTCGAGGCGAAGCCCGACGGGGCGGGGGTGCGACTCCTTGCCTGACGTGACCCCGTCAGGTCCGACCGTGGTCGACGCGACCGGCCTCGTGCTCGGGCGCGCCGCGAGCGTGATCGCGAAGCGTCTCCTCTCGGGAGAGTCGATCGTCGTCGTCAACGCCGAGAAGAGCGTGGTCACGGGCTCGCGGACCCAGATCCTCGCGCACTACACCGCGGCGCGCGCGCGCGGGTCGGTCCGCTCGGGCCCGCACTTCCCGCGCTACGCGGACCGGATCTTCCGGCGGACCGTGCGCGGGATGCTGCCGCACCTCAAGACCGGTGGGAAGGTCGCGTTCCGGCGCCTGGTCGTCCACATGGGCGTGCCCGAGGAGTGGCGAGGCGCCTCTCCGCAGACGATCGCGGAAGCGAAGGCGCGACCGTCCTGGCGGCCGCCGGTGACGCTCGCCGAGGTCACGGTCCTCCTGGGGGCGCACGCGTGAAGGCCCCGGTGGTGGTGCTCGCGACGGGCAAGCGCAAGGCGGCGGTCGCCCGGGCGACGGTCCGCAAGGGCGCCGGTCTCGTTCGCGTCAACGACCGGCCCCTCGAGCTCGTCGAGCCCGAGGTCGTCCGGCAGAAGATCCAGGAGCCGCTCCTGATGGTCGGGGACCGCGGCCGCGGCCTCGACATCTCCGTCGAGGTGCACGGCGGGGGGATCGTCGGGCAGGCGTCCGCGGCGCGCACCGCGGTCGCGCGCGGGCTCCTCGTCTGGCTGAAGGACGCCGAGCTCCGCGAGACGTTCAAGAAGTACGACCGGTCGCTGATCGTGAACGACCCTCGCCGCAAGCTGCCGAAGCGGCCGGGCGGCCGAGGCGCTCGGGCGCGGCGGCAGAAGTCGTACCGCTGAGGGAGAGAACGAGCGATGACGATGATGGTGCCGGTCCGCTGCTTCACCTGCGGGACCGTGATCGGCCAGTGCTGGGACGAGTACCGCGAGCGGACGAGCCGCGGGGAGCCGGCCGGCGAGGTGCTGGACGCCCTCGGCCTCCACCGCTACTGCTGCCGACGGATGCTGCTCACGCACGTCGACCTGTTGGACGAGGTCGGCCCGTACGGCTGAGCGGTCGTCGCGGCGATCGGAAGGGGTTGGCGGGTCCGGGTCCGCCGGCTACGAGTCGTCTTCGTCCTCGTCGTCCTCGTCCTTGGCCCGGCTCCGGTCGACGCCGGAGCGGCTCGAACCGCGGCTCGGCGTGGCCCGCGAGGTGCGGCGGCGGTAGAGGAACACGATCGCGATGATCACGATGACCACCGCGGCCGCGATCGCCGCGTACTCGAGTAGCTGCGTAGTCGGGTTCGGGTGCACGGTGATCGACTGCGAGATCGTCCCGACGCTGTAGCTGGCCGAGTACTCATTGGACGCCGTCGCGTTCGCCCAGAACACGAAGTTCCCGGTCGACACCGGCGACCAGGTGATCTCGGCCCGGTACGTCGCGTTGTACGGCATCGTCGGGAGGATCCCTGTGGCGAACGGTACCGTGTTGACGACCCCGCTCGAGTAGTTGTACCACGAGACCGTGCCGGGGGTCCCTGCGATGTTCGACGAACGACTCGTGCTGGTCCCCGTGGTGAGGTAGAACGCCACCTGCACGCCGGTCGGCGTGGAGAGCGAGCCCCCGCCCGCCGTCACGTTCACCCAGAACGTGTACGTCGTGCCCGAGTTCACACTGGTCGGGCCGGTCAGGTTGTTCGCCGCCATGATGACCTGAATCGACGAGTTCACGCTCACCGCGAGCGAGACCGACGTCCATCCCTTGTTGCCGTTCAGGTCGGTCACGGTGAGGTTCACCGTGTACGCCTTCGTCTGCGGCGCGAGCCAGCGGATCGGGTACGGCTTCACGGTCGTCTGGTTGAGGCCGATGTTGACCGAGGAGTTCCCCGAGTTCGTGATGTGCCAGTAGTAGTTCACGATCGAGCCGTTGTGCGGGTCCGACGCGTTCGCGCCGTTGAACTGCACCTTCGCGGTGAGGTTCGAGGCCGTGACGACCCCACTGCCGCCGACCGGCTTGCCCGCGCCGTTCAGGATCTGGAACGACGACACCGGCTTTTGGGTGTCGTTCACCAGCACGATCAGGGACGCGGTCGCCGATTGACCCGTTCCGTCCCACGCCGTCAGCGTGAGGTTGTACTGCCATCCCTTGAGGGCGACCGGTAGGCCCCCGATCGTCGTGCCCGAGGAGTAGTAGACACCCGCGCCGAGGAACTGATAGCTGTAGTTCTGCCAGAACTGCCCGCCCAGGCTCACCGAGAAGTTCTGCTTCGCCGTGAACCCCTTCGCGGAGAAGACGTACGACGCGACCGAGAGGACGCTCGGGATCGGTGCGGTCGGAGAGATCGCCGCCGTGCTCGCCGTCGCGTTGAACTGGAGCACCGTGCCCCAATTGACGTAGACGTACGGGACCCCGCCGCTCGTTCGATTCTGGCTCGTCGTGGCGTTCGAAACTATCGCCGCCGTGACCGGCCCCTCCCCCACCCAGACGTAGAACTTGGTGGAATTCACCAGGCCTCCCGAGCTCGTCACGGTGAGCGTGCCGTCGTACGGGGTCGCCCCCGAAGCCGTCGAGTACGTGTGGTTGGTCGTCGCCTGCGAGGTCGTGGTCGCGCCGCCGTCCCCGAACGTCCAGGAGAAGCTGGTGCCGTTCGTGCCCGCGGGGTACGTCGAGTTCAGCGCGCTGAACGTCGCGTTCTGGCCCACCCCGACGATCACGGTGTAGTTGCCGTGGGTGTCGTTGAGCACGTTCGCCGTGGAGAACGCGAAGTTCGCCACCGAGACGTTGACGTTCGCCGTCAGGTTCGAGAACTTCACCATCGTGAACGAGAACGTCCCCGACGGGCTCGCGGACGGGAGCGAGTCGAGGGTGAACTTCGTCCAGCTGTTCCCGGGTCCCTGCGGGACGAGCCGGGTCTGCGCCGGCGCGGCGGTCCCCGCGGCGAGCGAGTAACCCGCGGGGAGGACGACCGTGTAGTTGTACGTGTCCGAGCTCGTCGGGTGCGCGAAGCCGAAGTTCACGGTGTACGAGCTCGAGTTCGAGAAGAGCGTCCCGTTCAACGTGAACGACTGCGACCAACCGAGATTGATCGTCGCCGGGCTATTGAGGCCGCAGCCGGGGCTCGTCGACGTGCACGTCGACGACTGGCTCGCGAGCGTCGTCCCGGCGCTCGGCGTGAGGAAACCCGTGCCGTTGATCGACGTCAGCGCCTGGACCGCCGGGAAGAACGGGCCGGACTGGTTCTCCCAGGCGTAGAGCGACGAGAGCAGCGTCGACGGAAACTCCGTCTGGTGGTTGAAGTCGAGCCCCAGCTGGGCCCACATCTGGCCGATCGAAGCGTTCGGCAGGTTCGCGATCACCGTGTCGTTGCCGAGCGCCGCCGTCGTGATGACGCTGAGGGTCCCCTTCCCCGACAGGACGTTGATCCCCGAGAAATTGAGGGTGGTCGTGTAGATCCCGCGCTCCGCGGCCGTCATCGGCGTCACGTACACGTTCTGGGTGTACGACGAGGAGCTCGAGACGACGTGCTCGTACGCGGTCGTGGCGTAGCCGACCGGCGAGAGGACGATGTCGAACGACTGCGGGCCGCTCGAGAAGTTCCCCGGATACGTGCCGAACGAATAGAATCCGCCGGGCGCCGTCGGGCTCGAGTAGATGTAGCCGTTGTAGCCGTCCCAGACGGTCACGTTGCCGCCGTTCGGCACCGGCGCGTTGTGGTTCGCCGCGAGGTAGACCTTGCCCGAGATCAGGTAGGAGTTGATCGCGATGTTCTTCGTGATCGTGTTCGGCGTGTTGACGTCCACGCTCGAGAGGTTGTACGCGGGCGTAGGGCCCGGGAGGGTCGCCTCGAGCACCCAGGAGCCCTGCGGCACGAGGAGCGTGTAGGCGCCGCTCGCGATCGTGGTGTTGTTCGCGACGACGAAGTCGTTGTAGAGGGGGTCGAGCAGCTGCACGATCGCGCCGCCGACGCCGCGACCGCCGTTGGTCACGGTGCCCGCGAGCTCGCCGGTGTACGAGAGGACCGTCGCGTTGACGGTGACCGGGTAGGTGGTGGTCGTGAGCGAGGTAGCGTTCAGGTTCCACCACTGGGTCGACTGCACGGTCGGGAAGACGCCGAACGGCAGGCAGAGCTTGCAGCCGGTGATGGTCAGGTTCCCCTGCGCGGGGATGTAGACTCCCCACCAGCCGGGGACGAGGGCGCCGCCCGTCGTCGTCGAGTTGAACGTGAACTGCCCGCCGGTGCCGAACACCTTGGTGGTGAACACCGCGCCCGTGGCTCGGGAGACCAGGTCGACCGTCGCGCCCGCCGGGACTACGCCCGCCGCACCGGGCTGGTCGGCGTAGCCGATCACGGTATAGTTCGGGCTGGCGGCCTGGGCCGTGCCGATCGTTGCCAGCGTGCCGGCAACCAACAGTAGCACGACCACCCACAAGGCGGCGCGCGGGGCGTGCATACCCAACTGTCTCACTTCTCCCGTTTGGTGACCCCCTATCGGGGGCGGCGCGCCGAACTTAGCCTCACTACATATAGCTTGCCCGGGAAGCGGCGCCGGCTGACGGGAAAACGGCGCGTTGCGTCAGCGGTAAATGGCGGTGCCGGGCTCGTCGCGACGACGCGCCACGCGCTCGCGCTGCAGCCGCCGCTCGAACTCTTCGTAGAACTTGAGCACGTCCGGATCGCACGACGCGCGGACCTGCTTCAGCGCGGCGTCGAAATGGGCCCGGGTCACCTTGGACGCCTTCAGGTTCTCCCGGATCGCTGCGAGGCCGGCCTCGCGGCAGAGCGCGGCGAGGTCGCTGCCCACGAACCCCTCGGTCCGCGCGGCGAGGTCCGCGAGGTCGACGTCGTCCGCGAGCGGCATGCGACGGGAGTGGACCTTCAGGATCTCGACCCGCCCGGCGGCGTTCGGCGGCTCGACGTAGAGCATCCGGTCGAACCGACCGGTCCGCAGGAGCGCCTCGTCGATGATGTCGGGACGGTTCGTCGCCGCGATGACGAGCACGCGCTCCAGGGTCTCGAGCCCGTCGATCGACGTGAGCAGCTGGTTCACGATCCGCTCGGTCACGCCGCTCGACGTCTGGAGCCCCCGGCGCGGGGCGATCGAGTCGAGCTCGTCGATGAAGACGATGGACGGCGACGCCTGCCG
>JASHWZ010000159.1 GCA_030043865.1 Thermoplasmata archaeon
CGGCCAGTACGGCTGGGTTCTCGCGGAGGCGCTCCGCCGCCACCGTCGCGACGAGCGGGCCTACTTCGGGCGCGCCGAGCTCCCCCGGTCACCGGCGGGGGCCTAGGGCTCGCCGAGAAACCTAAAGAGCCGGCAGCGGGACGCCCGGCCGGAGCGACGATGGCGGACCGGGCGGCCGAGGCGGTCTGGGTGGAGAAATACCGCCCGACGAGCCTCCGCGACATGGTCGGCCAGGACACGATCGTCCCGTTGCTCCGGTCCTACGCGGAGAAGCGGTCGATGCCCCACCTCCTGTTCGCGGGGCCCCCGGGCACCGGCAAGACGACGGCCGCGCTCGCGCTCGCCCGGGACCTCTACGGCGAGGAGTGGCGGCAGAACTTCCTCGAGCTGAACAGCAGCGACGAGCGGGGGATCGACACCGTGCGGACCACGATCAAGCAGTACGCGCGCACGTCGCCCATCGGCGGCGTCGGGTTCAAGATGCTGCTCCTCGACGAGGCGGACAACCTCACCTCGGAGGCCCAGGCGTCGCTCCGCCGGTTGATGGAGCGATACTCAGGGTCCTGCCGGTTCGTGCTGTCGTGCAACTACTCCTCCCGGATCATCGAACCGATCCAATCGCGCTGTGCCGTGTTCCGCTTCCGCGCGTACTCCTCGGCGGCGATCCGCGAGCAGCTCGAGCGGATCGCCCAGGCGGAGTCGAAGCGGGTCGACGCCGAAGCGTACGACGCGATCCTCGCGGCCGCCAACGGGGACCTTCGGCGCGCGATCAACCTCCTCCAGCTCACCGCCACGCACACTTCCCACGTCACCGCGAAGACCGTGCAGGACAACGCGTCCATCCCGTTGCGGCGCGAGGTGGAGGGGATGCTCGGCGCCGCGCTCGCCGGCGACTTCCTCGGGGCGCGCCAGCAGCTCTACGCGCTGCTCACGGACCGCGGCGCGGCGGGCGAAGAGATCCTGAAGGCGATCCACAGCTACCTTCCCGAGGTGCCCGAGTCGCTGCTCCCCGCGCGCGAAAAGGTCCGGCTCGTCGAGTACCTGGCCGAGGTCGATTTCCGGCTCGCGCAGGGGGCGGGGGACCGCGTTCAACTCGAAGCCGTCCTCGCGCATCTCGCGACCGGCGCCCCGGGCGCGAAGTGAGGCCGATGGCCCGTCAGAAGGACGTCGGGGCGAAGCCGAAGCTCGACCGGCGCGCGGTCGCGGAGGGCACGCTCGAGGTCTCGGCGGCGACCCGACGCGCCGTGCGAGCGGGTCGGGTCGAAAAGGGCGACCCGATCGCCGCCGGTGAGCTCGCGGGCTTGCTCGCGATGAAACGGACTCCCGAGCTGATCCCGCACTGTCACGCGGTCGCGCTGACGGCGAGCCGGGTCGAGCTCTCGGTCGGAGCGAAAGGGATCCGCGTTCGGGCGGAGGCGGAGGCCGTCGACCGGACCGGCGTCGAGATGGAGGCACTGGTCGGCGCGAGCGTCGCCCTCCTCACCGTCTGGGATATGGTGAAGTACCTCGAGAAGGACGACCGCGGGCTTTATCCTCGGACGTCCCTCGGGCCGATTCGCGTGGTGTCGAAAGTGAAGCGTCCCCGCGAGGCATCATGAGCGAGACGACGGTCGCGCCGGCGAGCGGACGGCATCATCTCGGAGGGACCCGGGCGCTCGGCTTCGCGGTGCTCTCGATCTCCGACACCCACACCGAGGACGACGACCCGTCCGGTCGGCTCGCCCGCGAGCTGATCGAGCACGGCGGCCACAAGGTCGTGCACTATGCACTGGTCGCGAACTCGATCGCGGACGCGCGCGAACAGCTCACCCCGTGGCTCAAGGAGCACGGGGTAGAGGTCGCCGTCACGGTCGGCGGCACGGGCGTCAGCTCGCGCGACCTGACCGTCAACGCCCTCGAGTCGATGGGCGGGAAGCGGATCGACGGCTTCGGCGAGCTCTATCGGTCCGTGAGCTTCCAGGAGGTCGGCCCGCTTGCGATCATCAGCCGCGCGGGACTCTACCTCGTCGAGGGGAAGCCGGTGTTCGCCCTCCCGGGGAGCGAGCGGGCGGTGCGCACGGCGCTCGAGAAGCTGATCCTCCCCGCGGCGATCCACTTGGTCGAAGAGCTCGAGCGGTAGGCCCACCGACCGGCGATCACGCGCGGACGGAGAGCGCGCCCATCGGGGGCGGGCCCGGGTCGAGCAACTGCGGTGGGAGCCCCTGGCCCTGGCAGAACTCCGTCCACGCGGCGTTCGCGTCGACGTGATGAGCGAGCAGCACCCCGGCGGGCGAGAGAGTCTCCCAGGCCGCCCGCAGCTCGAACCGGGCCCGGGCGGGGTCCGGCCCGTTGTCGTAGAGGAAGAGGTCGACCTCGCCCGCGGAGGCGAGCAATTCCCGAACTCTGTCCGGCGTATTCCCGAGCGCGAGCGTCCAGCGCGAGCGCAAGGAGGGAGGGACGAATTGACCGACCCCCACGTCCTGCACCCCGCTCGAGCGTCCGGTCACCGGGCCGGGACCGAGCGAAGTGAGCGTGCCGGCGTGGTTGTCGGAGAGTCCGGCGAGGAGCCAAGCGGTCGAGTACCCGGGCCGGACTCCGGTCTCCAGGACGACGTTCGGACGAACCGCCCGGACGAGGAGGTAGAGGAGCGCTCCCTGCGGCAGCTCCCGCGTGAAGGCGAGGCCGGCCCCCCGTTCGAGCAGTGTGTCCGGCAGCGCGCTCGCGCGGAGGTCGCGCCGATACGGCTGGAGGTCGGCGGGCCGGATCCGAGCGAGGCGGCAGATCCGATCCAGCGCGGCCTGCCGAAGCAGCAGCATCCGCTGTCGGATCGCCTTGCGCGCGGCGGGGGAGAGGAGCGACGGGGGGCGCGCGGACCGCCCCAGGTACGCGGGGACCGACGCGCCGTCGAGGTCGACCTCGGGAGCATACGAGCCCGGAGCTCCCGGGGCCGGCGTCACAACTCCCGGTAGGGCGTCGCTCGGTATGAACGTGATGGCACACCGCGTCGATCCGCGCCCCCGACGGGCCCCCGGACGCACGCGGAGGCTGCCAGGTCACGCGTGCGTGCGCGAGGAATTTAATAGCCGGCCGCCCTCGAAGGCTCAAGGAGTATCCATGTCGGTCCAAGAAGTCGGCGGCCCGAGCTTCGACAAGTTCGCCCAGGACAACAACGCGGCGGTGGTCGACATCTGGGCGCCGTGGTGCGGGCCGTGCCGGATGGTCTCGCCGATCGTCGACCGCCTGAGCGAGAAGTACAAGGGCAAGGTCGCGTTCGGTAAGATGAACTCTGACGACAACAGCGACAAGGCGGGCGCCCTCGGCATCATGAGCATCCCGACGCTCCTGTTCTACAAGCAGGGCAAGCTCGTCGACCGGATCGTCGGGGCGTACCCCGAAGAGGTTATCGACGAGCACGTCCGCCGGCTGCTCTGACTCTCCCGCCCCGGGGACGGGCCCCCGGCGCGCTTTAGTAGGGACTCCGTAGGGGCGGCCGCATGACGGCGGCCGCCGGCGACCTGCAACTCGCTCGGTACTCGTTCCAGCGGAAGCTGGACGAGATCGGCGCGGTCCGCGGCCGAGCGACCGAGCTCGTCAGCCTGTACGTGCCCCCGGGCCGACAGATCCCGGACGTGATGTCGTATCTGCGGAACGAGTACGCCCAGAGCTCGAACATCAAGAGCCGGACGACCCGCAAGAACGTCATGTGGGCGATCGAGTCGCTGATGGGCCGCGTCCGCCAGTACCGCGAGCCGCCGGCGCACGGCGTCGCGTTCTTCGTCGGCTCGAAGGCCGTCGGCGCGGACAAGTCCGAAGCGGTGACGTTCATCGTCGAGCCGCCGGAGCCGCTGAACACGTACCTCTACCGATGCGACTCGACGTTCTTCCTCGACCCGCTGCTCGCGATGGTCCACGAGCCGGACGTCTGGGGGCTGATCGTGATGGACCGTGCCGAGGCGACCCTCGGGCTGCTCCGGGGCAAGCGCGTCGAGCCCCTGCGGAACCGCCAATCCCTCGTGCCGAGCAAGCACGGCCGCGGCGGCCAGTCGGCCCACCGGTTCGAGCGGCTGATCGAGCACGCCGCGCACGAGTTCTTCGTGAAGGTCGGCGAGATGGCGAACGAGCTGTTCCTGCCCCGAAAGGAGACGATGAAGGGGATCCTGGTCGGCGGCCCGGGCGCCACGAAGGAGTACTTCTACAAGGAAGGGTACCTCCATCACGAGCTGCAAGCGAAGGTCGTTCAGCCGCTGTTCGACACGGGATACACCGACGAGTACGGCCTGAAGGAGCTCGTCGAGAAGGCGACGCAAACGCTCCACGGGCTCGACATCACCGAAGAGAAGCGCCTCGTCCAGCGGCTCCTCGCGGAGATCCGCAAGGGGGACACCGGCCTCGCCGCTTACGGAGAGGCGGACGTTCAGCGGGCCCTCGAGCTCGGGTCGGTCGACACGCTGCTCGTCTCCGAAGGTCTCCGCCAGCGCCGGGTGGCGTTCCGGTGCACCGCCTGCCAGACCGAGTTCGTCCGCACCCTCTCGGACGCCGAGGTCGACCGGTTCCTGGACGGGCCGTGCCCGAACTGTTCGCAGCGGAGTCTCACCGAGCTGTCGTCGGAGGACTACGTCGAGGGGCTCTTCCGCCGCGCGGTGGAGTCGAGCGCGACCGTGCGCCTCGTCT
>JASHWZ010000160.1 GCA_030043865.1 Thermoplasmata archaeon
GGGAAGCCCATCAGCTGCTCGCGGCGAACGCCGAGGGGGTGCGGGAGACGCTCTCGGGCGCGCTGGACAAGCAGCACTTCGTGGGTCCGTGTCCCCAGTGCGGCGGCGCCCTCCTGCTCGCCCGGAGCCCGCGCGGCACGCGCTGGGTCCAGTGCGTCAACAACCCCGCCTCCTGCACGACGACCTAAGCGCTCCCGTCCGCCGGGTTCATCGAGCCGGCGCCCGAGTTCCTCTGCGGGACCTGCAAGGCCCCGCGGCTCAAGATCACGTTCCGGGGCCAGCGCCCGGACCTCTACTGCGTCAACCCGGAGTGCCCGGAGCACCACAAGGCGTTTCGGATCGGCACCTGCCCGACCTGCCACCACCCGCTCGAGATCCGCTACTCGTTCGCCGGGAAGCGGTTCGTCGGCTGCACCGACTACCCGAACTGCCGCGTCACCTACCCGCTCCCGCAGCGCGGAAAGCTCGAGAAGGACCAGCCGCCCTGCCCGACGTGCGGGGCGCCCGTGGTCACCGCGATCGAGGCCGGCCGTCCTCCGTGGACGCTCTGCATCAACCCCGCGTGCCCGACGCGAGCGAAATCGTCGTCGGCCGCTGAAGGGCGGAAGGTTCCCCGGGGGCGGAGCACGACGGGCGCCCGGAAGGCCTCGGCGAAGCGCCGAGCGCCGTCGGCTCGCGGTTCGCCCGTTCCCCGCCGCCGGGCGCCGAAAACGGACGCGCCGACCGGCGAGACCGGGACCGCCGGGACCGCTCCGACGCCTCCGTAGAGCGAAAGACCGCACGGCAGCCTCCGGAAGGCTAAGAGCGCGACGCCGACGCGTGCCCGCTGCGGCCGTTCCCTCACCTCTCGTCTCGCGTTAAATACGGTACGACCGTCGTTCGTCGCATGACCGGCTCACGGCGACTCCAGGAGCTCGATTCTCGCACCTTCGAGCGGCGGCTCGCGTCGAACCCGCTCGTGATCGTGCCGGTCGGCGCGCTCGAAGCGCACGGTCCGCACCTCCCACTGGGCGCCGACCAGATCCAGGCCGAGGCGACCGCGGCCGCGCTCGCCGAGCGCGTCGACGCACTCATCGCTCCGACGATCGCCTACGGCTCGGCCCCCGGGGCGCGGAGGTTCCCGGGGACGGTGTCGCTGACGATGGCCCAGCTCGGCGCGCACGCCGCGGGCGTGCTGAGCGAGCTCGCCCGGACCGGCGTGCGGCGGATCCTCGTGCTGTCGGGGCACGCCGAGCGCGGGCACATGGCGGCCCTGCGGGAGGCGGCCGATGACGCGATGCGAGCGCATCCGGCGACCCGGATCCTGGTCCTCTCCGACTACGACTTCGTCTACGAGCTTCGGGGCCGGGAGTCGCCGGCGTCCGACGGCCACGCCGGCCTGCTCGAGACGTCGCGCGTGATGGCGATCGCGCCCGAGACCGTCGGCGCGGAACGTCCGTCCGTCGAGAACCGTCGCAGCCCGTTCTTGCCCGGCCCCGGCTCGGAGTCGGAGTGGCCCGAGAGCGTGATGGGGGACACCCGGCCGGCGTCGCCCGAACTCGGCCGCCGGATCCAGACCCACGTCCTCGACCGGCTCACGGAGACCGTGGCGGCGCTCCTGCCCGCGTAACCAGGTCCCGTCCGATGCCCGAACCGTCCGACGCCATCCGCATCCGCGGCGCGCGCCAGCACAACTTGAAGAACGTCGACCTCGACCTCCCGCGAGGGAAGTTCGTCGTCATCACCGGGGTCAGCGGCTCGGGGAAGTCCTCGCTCGCGTTCGACACGCTCTACGCCGAGGGGCAGCGCCGGTACATCGAGAGCCTCTCGTCGTACGCGCGGCAGTTCCTCGGTCAGATGGACAAGCCCGACGTCGACACGATCGACGGGCTTTCGCCGGCGATCGCGATCGAGCAGCGGGCGGGGAGCCGCAACCCGCGCTCGACGGTCGGCACCGTCACGGAGATCTACGACTACCTCCGGCTTCTCTACGCCCGCATCGGGGTGCCCCACTGCCCGAACGACGGGCACGAGATCTCCCCGCAGTCGGTCGACCGGATCTCCGAAGCCGTGACGTCCCGCGCGCACGGCGAGAAGGTCGACCTCCTCGCCCCCGTCGTCCGGGCGATGAAGGGCGAGCACCGGGACGTGCTGGACCGGCTTCGCAAGGCCGGGTACCGCCGCTTCGTGATCGACGGGGTCGAGGTCCGCCTCCCCGGACCCGAGATCCGTCTCGAGAAGAACAAGAAGCACACGATCGAGGTCGTGGTCGACAGCTTCGAGGTCGACCCGTCGGAAGCGACCCGGCTCGCGGAGGCGATCGCCCTCACCCGCGACCTCGCGGACGGACTCGTCATCCTCCGTCGGCCCGGTGGCGCGCGGGAGACGTTCTCGAGCCGGCGCGCCTGCCCGGAGTGCGGGTTCTCGGTCGAGGAGCTCACCCCGCGGATGTTCTCGTTCAACAACCCGTTCGGCGCCTGCCCCGAGTGCCTCGGGATCGGCGCGACGCTCCACGCCGACCCCGACCGCATCGTTCCGGACAAGGACAAGCCGCTCGCGAAGGCGATCGCGGTCTGGGGTCTCACGCCCGATGCGCGGGGCCTCGCGCTGTTCGCGGAGCTGTTCGGGTACCGGCCGAACCGGCCGATCCGCGAGCTCTCCGAGAAGGGCTGGAAGGCGCTGATGTACGGCTCCGACAAGAGCCTCGGCTGGACGCTGCGGGGCCC
>JASHWZ010000161.1 GCA_030043865.1 Thermoplasmata archaeon
GTTGAGCCAATTATATATACGGCACTCGGGGTCCGAAACCCGCCCGCGATGCGTGCTCTATGGCGGAACCGCAACCCGCCCCGCTGCCGACCGTCCCCGCGAGGGGCAGCGACGTTCTGACGCGGGAGAACCGCGCCGAGCGTCCGCCAGCGGTACCGCTCCGCGCCGCGGACTCCGAGGTCCAGCCGCCCCCGACCCCCGCGGTCGAGGAGCCCGCGAAGAAGCCGGTCCCCGAGAGCGCGCCGGCCGAGCCGAAGGAGTCCAAAGAGGCGAAGGAGCCGAAAGAGGCGAAGGAGGCCCCCGCGCCGACCCCGGAGGCGGAGCAGCTCCCGATCTCGATCGCCCGCCTCGTTCCGAAGCTGAAGAAGAGCGCGAAGCTCTTCGAGGAAGGGAAGAAGTACATCCCGAACGCGTCGAGCTCGCTCATCCGGGTCGCGTCCTACGACCCGTGTCCCCCGTTCATCGCGGCCGGGAAGGGCGCCCGCATCTGGGACGAGGACGGGAACGAGTACCTCGACTTCAACCTGGGCTACGGCTGCCTCATCAACGGCCACGCGCCGAAGGAGCAGGTCAAGGCGATCCAGGACCGCGCCGAGCTCGGTCTTCACTTCGCGGCGCCGACGGCGCTCGAGATCGAGGTCGCGAAGATGTTCCGCAAGATGGTCCCGAACGCGGAGCGGGTCGCGTTCTGCTCGAACGGCTCCGACGCGACCCAGAACGCGATCCGCATCGCGCGGGCGGTGACGGGAAAGGACGCGATCCTGAAGTTCGAGGGCCACTACCACGGGCAGCACGACTACGCGCTGATCAGCGCGGAGGCGCCGCCGATCGTCGCGGGGCTCGACGAGTACCCGCGGCCCCTGCCGAACTCCGCGGGGATCCCGCCGGGCGTCACCGACTACGTGATGGTGGCGCAGTACAACTCGCTCCTCTCGTTCGAGCGGATGGTCAAGCGCTACCGGGACCGGCTCGCCTGCGTCATCCTCGAGCCGATCATGGCGAACGCGGGCGTGATCCCGCCGGCGGACGGCTACCTGAAGCGCCTGGTCGAGATCGCGCACGAGAACGACCTCCTCGTGATCTTCGACGAGGTGTTCACCGGGTTCCGCGTCGCCCCGGGCGGCGCCCAGCAGCTCTACGGGGTCGAGCCGGACATCTCCTGCTGGGCGAAGGCGCTCGGCGGCGGCGTCCCGATCTCGGCGGTGTCGGGGAAGGCCGAGTACATGGATCTCATCGCCCCCGGGCGGATCTCCTTCGGCGGGACGTACTTCGCGAACAACCTCTCCCTCGCCGGCGCGCTGGCGAACCTGAAGATGCTCCACCGGGGCGGCGAGGACCTCTGCGCCCGGTGGGCGAAGCTCACCGAGAAGCTCGAGAAGGGGCTCGAGGAGGCCGGCCGGGACGCGAAGATCTCCGTGATCGCGCAGTCGGTGAACGGCATGCTGCAGTTCTTCTTCACGCGCCGCAAGAAGATCACGAACTACCGCGAGTCGCTCCAGATCGACTGGAACCTCTACCTGCGTCACCACCAGCTCCTGCTCGACCGGGGGATCTACATCCACCCCGACAACTACGAGCGGATCACGTTCTCGAGCGCGCACACCGAGAAGGACATCGAAAAGTTCGTCGCGGTCGCCCACGAGACGTTCAAGGAGCTCCGGACGCTGCCGCGCGATTACCTACCGTAACCGCGTTCCGGACGCCTGCCGTACGCCCCTAAGTAGGAGGAGGGCGTAGCTCGGCGGATGCGAGGGTCCGCCGTGCCGCGGCGCCCCCGGTGGGAGGCTCCTCCGTAGGATGGGCCGGAGTCCGGGCGACCTCCTCATCTTCGTCCTGAAGCGGCTGCTCCAGCTGATCCCCGTCCTCATCGGCGTCATCGTCCTCACGTTCATCTGCACCCACCTCAAGCTCTCCGGCCTCTGCAACGCCGTCTACCCGCACGCGAGCAAGGCGGTCATCGACGCCTGCAACGCGAAGTACGGGGCGCCGCTCCTGCCGCAGTTCGTCTCCTACATCACGAACCTCTTGCAGGGGAACTGGGGGGCGTCGACCCTCGGCCAGGCGGTCTACCCCGCGATCGCCGCCGACCTGCCCGCGACGATCGAGCTCGTCCTCGCCGCCCTCTTCTTGATGATCGTGATCGGGATCCCGCTCGGCGTCATCGCCGCGCAGTACGGGGGCCGGTGGGCCGACCACCTCGTACGGATCTTCTACCTCTCGGGCTGGGCGACCCCGACGTACCTCGGCGCCGTGCTCGCCGCGGTGTTCATCGGACCGGCGCTCGGCCTCCCGACCCGCGGCGAGTACTCGACGGTCGTCCCGCCGTTCCCCCAGTACACCCACATGTCGGTGCTCGACGCGATCATCGCCGGCAATTTCCCCTACACCGTCGACGCGATCGAGCACCTGATCCTTCCGGCGAGCGTCCTCGCGTTCATCAACATGGGCATCGCGACGCGGATGACCCGCGCGTCGATGCTCGAGGTGCTGCCGCTCGACTTCGTCCGGTCCGCCCGCATGAAGGGCCTCTCCGAGTTCTGGGTGATGTACAAGCACGCGCTCCGCAACGCGCTCATCACGACGACCACGGTCCTCGGCGTCACCGCGGGGGGCCTTCTCGCCGGGACGGTCGTCATCGAGGAGGTGTTCGATTGGCCCGGGATCGGTCAGTACGCCTACGACGCGATCGGCGGCGGCGGTTCTGTCGCGAACTTCGACGGCGCGATCGCCGTCGTGATCGTCTTCGCGATCGGCGTCGTGGTCGCCAACATGATCGCCGACATTCTCTACGGCGTCCTCGACCCGAGGGTCGACTGGAGGTAGCGCGGCATGGCAACGGCCACGTCCTCCGCACCCGTGCGCCGGGGCGACCACCCCATCGTGGTTTTCTG
>JASHWZ010000162.1 GCA_030043865.1 Thermoplasmata archaeon
TCCCACATCCGCGCGAACGCGAGGTAGCTGCCCTGCGCGGTCTCGGGCCGGAGGTACGCCCGCTCCTTGCCGGTGACCCCGAAGTCGACCCCGAACATCATGTTGAACGCGCGGGGGACGCTCAGCGCCTTCGAGCCGCAGTTCGGACACCGAAGCCCGCGGGCGTTCACGACCTCGGCGATCTCGGTCGGGGAAAGACCATCGACCCCTTCGGGCCGGACCTTCTCCAAGATCGTGTCGGCGCGGAAGACCGAGTGGCACTGCTCGCAGGTGATCTCGGGGTCCGTGAAGTTCTCGAGGTGACCGGACGCGCGGACGACCGCCTCGGGCAGGAGCTCGGCCGGTTCGATCAGGTGGTAGTCGTGCGACAGCCCGAGGAACCAGGCGGTCCACGCCTCCTCCACGCGGCGCTTGAGCGCGGTCCCGAGCGGGCCGTAGTCGTAGAGGCCCTGGGCCCCGCCGTAGATCTCCGCGGACGGCCAGAGGACGCCGCGCCGACGGAGCAGGGCGAACAGCTCGTCGTACTTCATCGGACCCGGCGCTCCGCCGGCCGGGGCGCCACCGGAACGATAAGATGTTCGGTCGTACGGGTCACGACCTGGTACGCCGGGTCCTCCGGCGGCAGCCGGAGCACGAGCGGCGGTACCGGCATCCCCGGTCCGACGCGCGCGGCCCCGGGCAGCCGGAGCCACCGCCACGGCTCGACCAGCGCCGAGCGGGCGAGGAAGGCGGCGGAGACGGGGCGGTGCCGGAGCCGCGAGCCGACGTAGGCGAACTCGAGCTCTCGCCAGATCGACGGCGCGTGGAACATCGCATTGTCGGTGCCGAGGAGCACCGTGAGGCCGAGGCGCTCCATGCTCTCGAGGTCCGGCTGCCGACCGAACAGGGCGTTCGAGCGAGGGCAGACCGCGACCGCGACCCGAGCGTCCCGGACGACCTCGAGGTCGGACCGGCGGGCCTTCGCGAGGTGGACCAGGAGGTCGGGCCGGGGCTCGAGGTACGACTCCGGCGGCTCGCGCCGCGCCTCGCTCGCGTGGAGCCCGTAGCGCTTACCACGGGCGCGGCACGCCCGCGCCACGACCGTCCGCGTCGCGAGCGACTCCTCGAGGGCGCTCGATAACCCGACGCCGTCCGCGACCCGCAGGAGTTCTGCGAGCTCCCGGCGGTCGATCGGACGTCGGAGGGGCCGGCCCAGGACCACCGCACGGATCGCCGTCCCGCGCGCCGCTCGCTGGAAGAGACGGACGCCCTCGACCCCCTCCTCTCGGAAATCCACGACCGCCGCGATCCCGTCGCGCGCCATTCGTCGGAACGCGCCCTGGAGCGCTCGGAGCTTGGCCTCCGCGGAGGCGGCCGCGAGCAGTCGGAACTTGTAGCCATGCGGGGGACGGACGAGCCGGGCCACCGGGCCCGGCGGGGGCTCGCGCACCGAGAGGGCGTCCCCGAGATGGGTGTGGCTGTTCACCGGCGCCGGGACCACGATGCCGCGGACCTTGCGCTCGCGTCCGCGACTCGAGTCGGTGCCCAGCGACCCGGTCTCGACCACCGAGCCACCCCGGAACCGAACGTACGCCCGTCGGGGCCCGTCGGCGTCCAGGATCGCCCCCTCGACGAGCATCGCGCTCGCGCCGGAGGGGCCGGACCGCTTAAGGCCGAGCCGAGGGCGCCCCGAAGCGCTAAGCGCGCCGACCCCTCTCGCCGCCCTCCGTACCGATGCGCGACCCGATCGCGGACCGACCTCGAGACCTGCTCGTCTCCGGCCACATCAACGTCGACCGGTTCCTCCACCTGCCGCGGTTCCCGGCCGACGACCGAACGGTTCCGGTCGAGGCGCACCGGGTGGAGCTCGGTGGCACGGCGGCGAACATCGCGCTCACCGCCGCACGGTACGGCGTGGCCACGGGCCTGGCCGCGCGGGTCGGCGAGGACTTCCCGTCGGCGTTCTGGTCGGCGCTTCGGCGAGCGCACCTCGACCTGCGGGGGGTCGAGCGGGTGCGGGGGTCGCCGACGCCCACGGCGTACATCCTCGAGGACGCCCGCTCCCGCCAACGCACGTTGATGGACCAGGGCCCGATGGGCGACGGCGCGTCCGACCGAGTGAGATTCCCCTGGCTCGGTGAGTACTCATGGCTCCACTTGACGACGGGCCCGCCCGACCGCCAGCTCTCGCTCCTCGGAGAAGCGGCCGCGAAGGGCGTGCGCGCGGCGGCGGACCCCGCCCAGGAAGTACGGTACCGGTGGGACCGGGGCCGCCTGCGGCGACTCCTCGCCGGATGCGAGATCCTGTTCGGCAACCGGGCCGAAATCGACCACATCACCCGGACCCTCGGGGGGCGGACCCCCGCGGACCTCGTTCGGTGGGTCCCGCTCGTCGTGCGCACCGAGGGCCGCGCGGGAACGACCGCATGGGAACGGAGCGGGACGGTGCACGTCGACGGCCACGCGCCCCGGCGGGTCCGGACCGTCGTGGGTGCGGGCGACGCGCTTCGGGGCGGGTTCTATGCGGGGTGGTTCGAGGGCGAGGAGCTTCCCGGGTGCCTGCGCGCCGGGAACCGGGCGGCGGCTCGGTGGCTCGAGGGCGAGCGGTAGGGAGGGCGGTCGATGGAGATGCACGCGTTCGGCCGCCTCCTGCCGGTCGAGGCGGCGCGACGTCGCCTGCTCGCCGCGGCTCGTCCGATCGCGCGCACGGAACGGGTGAGGGTCGAGGCGGCGTTCGGTCGCGTCGCTGCGGTCACCTACCGGGCCCCCCGTCCCGTCCCGAGTTTCCCGCGGGCGACGTGGGACGGGTACGCCGTGCGGACGGTGGACACCCGAGGCGCCCGCCGTCGCCGCCCGGTGGAGCTGCGGGTCGTCGGAGAGGTTTACGCGGAGGAGGCGTATCCCGGACACCTCGGCGCGGGCGAAGCGGTCGCGATCGCGACCGGCGGGGCGGTCCCGCGCGGCGCGGATGCGGTCGTGATCTTCGAAGAGGTGGAACGGTCCGGTGACCGGGTCCGGCTGTTCCACCCGGTGACCCCCGGCGAGCGGTACTCCCGGCCGGGGCACGATTTCCCTCGCGGCCAGCGGCTCGTGCGTCGGGACGAGGTGCTCACCGCGACCGCGCTCGGCACGCTCGCCGCGTGCGGCCTCCCGAGCGTCCGCGTCTACGCGCGGCCGGTCGTGACGATCCTGCCGAACGGCAACGAGTTGCTCGCGCCGGGGGACCGAGAGATTCCGGGACGCATTTTCGAGAGCAACAACGCGACCTTGTCGGCGGTGGTCGGCGCGGCGGGCGGGGTGGCTCGCCCGCTTCCTCCCCTGCCGGACGACCCCCGCCGGATCGAGTCGGCGATCCGACGCGCGCTGCGCTCGTCCGACCTCGTGCTCGCCACCGGCGGCAGCTCGGTCGGGGAGCGGGACCACCTCCCCCGGATCCTGCCGCGCCTCGGGCGCCTCCTGTTCCACGGGATCGCGGTCCGCGCGGGAAAACCGACGCTCGCGGCCGACGTGCACGGCACGCTCGTGATCGGGATGCCGGGACATCCGACGTCGTGCCTCGTGAACATGTACTGGCTGGTCCTCCCCGTGCTCCACAAGCTCGGCCACCTCCCGGGACCGGGATGGAGCGCGGGCACGGCGGTCCTCGGGAGCGACGCGGTCGCGCCGACGCCGGGCCTATCGACCGTGGTGCCGCTCGAGTTCCGGGACGGACGCGCCTTCACGACGTTCCGAGGGTCGTCCGTGATCACGAGCCTTGCGGGGGCGACGGCGTTCGCGATGCTCCCGCCCGGCCGTCGCCGAGTCCCGGCGGGAACGCGCCTCACGGTCTACCGTCTCGACCCTCCGCTCGGTCCCGGCGGCTGATCGGCGCCCGCGGTCCGGGAACGGTTAAGCGCCGCGGCCCGATAGGCCGGCGTGGCGCGACGGGACCTGGACGTGGCGATCCTCTCCATCGAGGGGACGAACTGCGACGAGGAGCTGCGGGTCGCCCTCGCGGACCTCGGTGCACGCCCCGAGATCGTCTCGCTGAAGCAATTCGAGGGGCGAGGAGTGGGCCGCGACGAGCGCCGCGAGCTCGCCGACTACGGCGCGCTGTTCGTTCCCGGTGGCTTCTCGGCCGGCGACTACGTGCGCGCCGGAGCGATCCTCGCGGCCCGAGTGCGCGCCTCGCTCGGCGAACAGCTCGAAGCGTTCGTCCGTTCCGGCCGAGTGGTCGCCGGCATCTGCAACGGGTTCCAGGTCGTCGTCGAGCTCGGGCTCCTCCCCGGTCGCCCGGGGGGTCGCCTCGGGCCGCCCGAAGCCGCCCTGCTCACCAACGACTCGGGCCACTTCGAGTGCCGCCCCACGTTCGTCGCCTGGCAGGGCGGCCGTTTCCCCGCGCTCAAGGGGACTCCGTCGGGGACCCGGTTCCTCTTCCCGTCCGCCCACGCGGAGGGCAAGCTCGTGCTGTCGGGGAACCCCGAAGAGCACCTCGCCCGCCTCGATGCGGCGGGCCAGGTGCTGTTCCGCTGGGTCGCGCCGGACGGGGGCCCGCCGGTCTATCCGTGGAACCCGAACGGTTCGCTCGACAACGTCGCCGGGCTCACGAACCCCGAGGGGAACGTGTTCGGCCTGATGCCGCACCCCGAACGGTCGTACTTCCGCGCCCAGTCGCCGGACTGGACGCGGACCGGCGGCGCGGAAGGGTACGGCGACGGCCACCGGTTCCTCGACGCCGTCCTCTCCTACGCGGAGACCGCCGGCTAAGGCGCGCCGGGGGTCGAGCGAGCGCGAGCCGCCAGACACGAAGGGTCTCCCCCTCCATCGTACGGAGGGCCACGGTCGCGCAGGTCCCGCCCCGCGCCCGCCAGCGCTGCCGGATCGCCGTGAGTCGGCGGGTGTCCTGCCGCGAAGAGACGACGACGAACGCGGCAGCGGACGGGGCGAGATGCCGGGGCAGCGCCTCGAGGATCCGAGCGAGCGGGCGGCATCCGTCCGGGCCTCCATCGAGCGCGAGGTTCTCCCAACGGTCGGGGTCGCGTTCGGCCGGACGGGTCGGAAGGTACGGAGGATTCGCGAGCACGCGGTCGAACCGACCGAGCCCCGTCGCGAGGTCCGTGCGGACGACGTCGAGCGCGAGCTCCTCCGACCGCGCGAGCGCGCGCACGTGCCGGAGCGCGTATGGATTGAGGTCGGTCGCGACGACGCGGGCGCCCGCGCGCGCGGCCGCGAGCGCGGCGAGCCCGTTCCCGGTCCCGATCTCAAGCACTCGCCGTCCCGGAAGCACGGTGGCGAATGGGAGCAGCAGCATAGTGTCCTCTCGGGGAGGATAGACGGGGTCCGAACGGGTTCGGGTGGTGGCCGGAGCGGTGGGAGACTCGTTCACGGAGATACGCTCTTATTGCATCCGGGCCTAATCGAGAGCACTAACGGAGTTATCGGCCATGCCACGTCGCCTCTCTCCTCCGGTCAAGATCGGCATCACCGGCCTTCCCGGTTCCGGGAAGACCCAGACCCTCTTGCGGATCATCGAGCTCCTCGAGGAGGAGGGCGTCAAGGTCGGCGGGATGGTCACCGAGCCGATCGTCGAGAAGCAGCGGCGAGCGGGGTTCCAGATCACGAACTGGCTCACGAAGGAGCACGAGGTGTTCGCGCACGAGTCGCTCAAGTCGCGCGTGCGCTCGGGGCGGTACGGCGTGAACCTCGCGGCGCTCGAGGGGGTGGGGACCCGCGCGCTCGCGGAGGCGCGGGAATCCGCGGACGTCATCGTCATCGACGAGGTCGGGAAGATGGAAGTCGAGAGCGAGGCGTTCACGAAGGCGGTCACGGAAACGCTCGACGCGAAGAAGTCGATCGTCATGACCCTCCACAAGAAATCCCGGAACCCCCTCCTCCAGGACATCCGTCGGAGGGACGAGCTACGCCTGCTCGAGGTGACGCCGATCAACAAGAACCTGCTCGCGTTCAAGATCGTCCACCTCATCACCGGCCGATCCCACTGACCCCGACCCGCGAGGGCGGGACCGAGCTTCGACTCCCGGTCGCCACGGCCGAACGGGGGCCGCGACGACGGGCGGCGGTCTTCTACAACCCCGCGATGGCGAGCGACCGCGACGTCGCGGTCGCGTTCGCGTCGGCGTGGGGGCGCCGGGTCGGTCGCCCGCTCAGCGGGTGGGAGGTGACGGCTGCGACTGGCGTCCGGGGCCTGCGCCTCGTGAACGAGAGCGGGGCGTTCGCGCGGTTCCTTCTGACCGAGGCCAGCGACGAGGCGGCCGCCGCCCTACGCGCCAACGCCGTCCGATGGCCGATGGTCGCCGTGGAGCAGCGGGACGCCCGAGAGCCCCGGTCCGACGGGCCGTTCGACTACGTCGACATCGACCCGTACGGCTCGCCCGTCCCGTTCGTTCCGGCCGCGTTCGCCGCGCTGCGACCCGGCGGGGTGATCGCGGCGACCGCGACCGACCTCATGGTCCTCGCGGGGGTTCAGAAGGGGGCGTGCGAGCGGAGGTACGGCGCCCGCCCGGTCCGTGGGCGGCTCGGACCCGAGGGCGGGCTGCGGATCCTCCTCGCCTACCTCTCGGGCGAGGCGCGAACCCGGGGCCTCGCCGTCCGCCCGCTCCTCGCGTACGTCGGGGAGCATCACCTCCGAGCTTTCGTGCAGGTGGTGGGCGGGAGCGAGCGAGACTCGCGGGACCCCATCGGGGAGATCGACCCGCATGATTGGAGCGGGCCCTCGGTCGGAGACCGCGGCCCGTACGGGCCGCTCTGGCTCGGCCCGCTGTTCGACCCCGAGCTCGTGGGATCGCTCCGCGTCCCGTCGACGTCGGCCGTCCCGGACGAGACCGGCCATCTGCTCTCGACCTGGCGTGACGAGGTCAGCGCGGACGTACCGTTCTACTTCGAGGCGAACCGGCTCGCCTCCGTGCTCGCGCTGTCAACGCCCCCTCCCATCGCGGCGTTCCTCGAGGAGCTCCGACGCGCAGGGTACCGGGCGGCGCGCACGCACGCACGTCCCGAGGGATTCCGCACCGACGCTCCGCGCCCTGTGGTCGAATCGATCGCCCGAGCGCTCGCGCGAGGGCCCTAGTCCCAGAACGCCCGGGTCTTCGCGTAGCTGCGCTCGGCCCGAAGGACCTCGGTGAGAAACGCGTCGTCGTCGCGGTACAGTCGCATCAGGATCCGGCGGGCGGTCTCGGGGCCGACCCCGCGAGCGGCGAGCGCGAGCAGCGCACGCTCCCCGTAGTGCGCGAGCAGTTCCGCCGAGGTGTAGCCGGCGCGTACGAGCGTCTCGATCCCCGCCCCCGGCGGACGGACGCGGCGCCGCGGCCGACGGGTCGACGGCCGCTCGGGGCGCCACTTCTGCCG
>JASHWZ010000163.1 GCA_030043865.1 Thermoplasmata archaeon
GACATGGAGCGGCAACGACCGAACGTCGAGCGGATGCGGTTGCTCGGCGCGACGGTCGTCCCCGTCCGAACCGGGACCCGGATGCTGAAGGACGCGATCAACTCCGCCCTTCGGGATTGGATCGAGAACGTGCGCACGACGCACTACCTGCTCGGCTCGGCGGTCGGCCCGCATCCGTTTCCGACCATCGTCGCCGACTTCCAGTCCGTCATCGGCCGGGAGATCCGCCGCCAATCGGTCCGAGCGTTCGGTCGACTGCCCGACCTCGCGGTCGCCTGCGTCGGGGGAGGCTCGAACGCCATCGGAACCTTCCATCCCCTTCGGGCGACCTCGGTCGCGCTCCTCGGCGTCGAGGCGGGCGGACCCCGCGGGCACCCGCGCGGCGCCGCGTCGCTCGCCCGAGGACGGCCGGGGGTCCTGCACGGAAGTTTCTCCTACGTGCTCCAAGACCGCGACGGACAGGTGGCGGAGACGGAGAGCATCTCGGCGGGGTTGGACTATGCCGGGGTCGGTCCGGAGCACGCCTATCTGAAGGAGACCGGTCGAGCGCGCTACGTCGCCGTGCACGACGAGGAGGCGCTCGCCGCGTTCCACTGGTTGGCCGAGGACGAGGGGATCCTGCCCGCGCTCGAGCCCGCCCACGCGGTGTATGCCGCCGTGCGAGACGCGCGACGACGGGGTCCGAAGCAGCGGATCGTCGTGACGCTCTCGGGGCGCGGCGACAAAGACCTCGAGGTGGTGGAGCGTGCGACTCGACCGTGAGCTCGACGCCGCGCGTCGCGCGGGCCGGCCGATCGTGGTCGCGTACGTCCTGGTCGACCGGGCCCGGCGGGCGTCGCTCGCTCGTTGGGTCTCCGCCTTGCGCGCCGGAGGCGCGACCGCGCTCGAGCTCGGCTTCCCCTTCTCCGACCCGATCGCCGACGGACCGGTGCTCGAGGCCGCGCATGAACGCGCGTTGCGCGACGGCACCCGCTGGCCCGACCTGCTCGACGCGCTTCGGACCACCGCGGCGGTCCTTCCGACCGCGGTGATGACCTACGCGAACCCGCTCGTCCGCCGAGGGCTCGACCGCGCCGTGGGGGAGCTGTCGGCCGCGGGGGCCACAGGATTGATCGTGCCGGACCTCTCGCTGGAGGAGAGCGCGGAGTTCCGTCGCGTCGCACGACGTCACCGGATCGCTCTCGTGCTCCTGGCGGCCCCGGGCATCCCGACGGAGCGCGTCGCCCGGATCGCGAAGGCGACGCGGGGATTCCTGTACCTCGTGGGCCAGTACGGCACCACCGGGGGGCCGGCCCGCGGCTCGACGGTCGACCTTTCGCCGCTCGTGCGAGCGGCTCGCCGAGCCTCGCCGCGGCTCCCAATCCTCTACGGGTTTGGCGTGCGCGACCGGGGGAGCGCGACCCGCGCGCTCGAGAGCGGCGCGGACGGGGTCATCGTCGGAACGGCGCTCGAACGAAGGCTCGCGCACGGGGACCCCCCCCAAGCTCTTCGACGCTTCCTCGCATCGATCGCCGGGGCGCCGCGCAGGAGCTAAGCTCGCCGGTCGAGCTCCGGTCGGCGCGTCGCAGGGGGATTTCTACTCGCACGCCTTTCGCCCGGGCGTGATCGTCACCGAGCACCTGACGAAACGGTTCCCGGGTCGTCACGCGCCGGCGGTCGACGACCTACCGCTCGAGGTCCGAGACGGGGAGATCCTCGGCCTGGTCGGGTTGAACGGCGCGGGGAAGACCACGACGATCCGGATGGCGGCCGGCGTCGCGCTCCCGACGTCCGGTAGCATCCTCGTCGATGGGGTCGACATCGTGCGCGAGAAGCGCGCCGCCTCGCACGGGATCGCGTGGGTGCCCGAGCTGTTCCCGTTCGAGCCGACCGCGCGAGCGCTCCCTCTCCTGGTGTACTTCGGGGGCTTCTACGGACTGAACGCCACGGACGCGGCGCGACGGGGGCGCGAGCTCCTCGCCCGGATCGGATTGGCGGACGAGGAGAAGGGCTACCTTCGCGACTTCTCGCAAGGCATGCGGAAGCGCTTCTCGCTCGCGAGCGCGATGATCGTCGACCCGAGGAATCTCCTGCTCGACGAGATCCTGAACGGACTGGACCCCGCGGGGATCGCGTTCGTCCGCCAGTGGGTGCTGGAGTCCCGGCGAGAGAAGAAGGCCGTGCTGCTCTCCTCGCACCAACTGACCGAGCTGGAGGCGCTCGCCGACCGGGTGGCGTTCGTCCACCAGGGTCGACTGCTGCGGACGATCGACCGCGCGGAGCTCGCACGGGCGGGCAGCCCGGAGTACCGTATCGTCATCCGGAACCTCGATCCGGCCGCCCTCACGTACCTCGCCTCGGTCGGCACGCCGCGGACGGAAGGCACCACGGTCTGGCTCTCGCGACCGACGGCCGAGTCGCATGAGGTGACCGCGGAGCTCGTCCGACGCGGCTACCAAGTTGTGGAGTGCCGCGTCGAGACGACTTCGCTCGAGGCGTACTTCCTTGAGCTGATCGGGGTGGCACGTTGAACCCGTACCTGCACGAGATCGCGCAGCGATTGGGCGGCCGGTCCGTCATCGGGGTCGTGGTCGTCGCTCTTCTCGCGATGGGGCTCGGTCTCTCAATCACGTACGGGTCCGCGTCGTCGGCGGGGATCGACGCCGTCGGGTTCGACTACTACTCCGGCGGAGCGGTCCACGTCGACCTGTGGGCGCTCGACGAGATCGGTAACGGCGTTGCGGGGGTCCAGGTCCAGATCTCGTTCACGTCCATTTCGAACGGGACGTACTACCCCCCGCCGCCGCTCCCACCCCCGATCTACTCCACGACGGTCACGACGAACGGGTCGGGCGCCGTGGCGGTCGCCGCCCCGGCACCGGTCGGCAGCTACCTCGTCGAGGTCACCGCCCATTACTCGGCGCGCCCCCAGGCCACGTTCTTCGGGCTGCTCTCGGGCAGCTTTATCGTGGACCCGAGCCCGAACGGGCAGCTCGAGATGCTAGGAGTGGCATTCAACCAGATGCCGGTCGGCAACTACGTCGCCGAGGACCGGTTGCTCGTCTTCTGGGCCGGAGCGAACGGCACCCTGCCGACGGGGGTCTCCCTGTACGCCTGCACCACCGTGAGCGAAGAGTTCACTCCGCCGCTCAACTGCACCGGGCTCGCCACGACCGCGGTGGGGCCGCTCGAGGGGTACCTCACTTTCTTTCCGTACCCGGCGCTCCCCACCCCCAGCCTCGTCCTCGGGCAGGCGTCCTTTCTCACGCTCGAGCTCGTGAACGCCTCCGGGGCGATCCTCCTCTCGGGCAGTCTTCAGTCCGATTTCGGACCGGCCCCCGCCGGCGTGACGGCGCCGTACTCGCTCTCGGTGGCCACCGGGGTCGGCGTGCTCAGTGGCTATGCGGTCGACCTCGGCTTCTTCGTGCCGATCGCGGGATTCGTCATGGTCTACTGGAGCACCACCCGCCCACGCGCCTCGGGGTCGGTGGACATGGTGCTGGTCCGACCCGTCACCCGTCGGGGACTGTTCCTCGCCCGGTACGCGAGCCTCGTGATCGCTCTGACGGCGTCAGCCGTCGTCGAAGTGCTCGCCTTCGACCTCTTCGCGACCATCCTGCTGGGAGAGACGCTCCCCGCGTCGTTCGTCCCCGCGCTCATCGGGGGCACCTTGGTCGCGGGGCTCGCGTTCTCGGGACTGATCCTCCTCGCGTCCCACGTCTTCCGTAGCACGACGCCGACGCTCGCGATCGGCATCGCGATCCTGCTCGTGACCTCGCTGTTCTGGACGGTGATCCTGTTCTTGCTCCTCCTCTCGACCGGAAACTCGTACCCCTCGGTGGCGCTGGGCTCGCAGCTCGTCGCGCCGCTGCAGTTCGTCAGCGTGGTCGCGGGGTCCTTGAGCCGGACCTCGCTCTTCGGCACCTCGGTGACGTACGCGAGCGTCGGCATCGGGGTCGTCGTCGTCGCGGTCACAGGGGTCGCCTGGGTCGTCGTCCCCGCGGTCCTCGCGATGTTCCGGGCCATGCGGCGTGACTGACGGACCCCAGTCGGCCTCGGCGGGGAAGCTTCCCTACGGGCGGATCCGCTCGAGCGAGAGGAAACGGATCGGGCCGCCGACCACGACGCCGGCGAGCACGAACTCCTTGCGCACGCCCTGGGCGACCCGGATCCCGCCCGCGATCTCGGGCCACGAGGTCCGGTGGGTCGCCGGGACCGCCTGCACGAGGTACTTCGCGTGGGAATGGTCGGGGTTGCGCGGGTACGCGCGGAAATGCGCGCCGTACTTGAAGCCGGTCTTGACGACCAGCTTGCGGCCGCGGAGCTCCCGATAGGCGGCCCGCCGTTCCTCGAACCGCGGGTCGAGCCGCCGGGCGCGGCGCTCGAGCTGCTCCCGGGACACGCTGCGGCCGGTCCTCGCATCGCGCAGCTCGAGCTGGCCGGAGCCGGCGAGGTACGTCGCCTCGAGGAGCGACAGCTCGAGCCGGTCGCCGACGCGGCTGCCGTAGGCGAGCGACCGGCCGAGCTCGTCGACCGCGCGGGCCTCGTGCACCGTCACGCGGTCGTCCGAGAGCCAGCCGACCGTCGGGGCCGCGAGCGGCGGGGAGGATAGCGCGCCCGACGGCGCGGCCCGGCGGACACGGTAGTACGTGAGGTCGGACTCCTCGTCGACCACCGCGAGCAGCAGCTGCTTCTTGGCGGTCTGGGCCCGGTCGGCGAGGTCGAACAGCCGCGCGAGGTCGAACGGGTCCCGCTCGCTGAGCGCCTCGACCCAGAACCGCGACGGGGTCTTGTGCAGGACACCGCCCCTCGGCAGCACGGAGAACGCGACCGGCGGGGGCGTGGCCCGCACGACGTAGCCCCGCTGCCGCAGGTCGCGGAACACGAGGTACCGGACCGGGAAGCCCGCGTCCGCCCGCACGGCCCGTCGGAACACCGCCGGCCAACCGACCGGCCGCCCGGAGGCCGTCGTCACGTCCGCCCGCCCCATCTCCGTGAGGTACACCGCCTCGTACCGGTCGAGCGCGAGGCTCCCGCCGGATTCGGGCGTGCCGAAGAAGCCCTTCGCGTAGACCGAGCTCGCCTCGTCCGGGGCCGGGATCCGCACCGTCCCGTCGTCGGCGACGACGCCGCTCACGACCGGGCCTTCCGCAGCTCAGAGAACGTGAGCAGCGCCTCCAAGCGAACCCCGGCCTCGCGGAGCCGCTCGGCCGCTCCTTCCTCGCGGTCGAGGACGACGAGCGCCCGGTCGACAACGGCGCCGGCGCCCCGCACGATCTCGACGGACTTCAGCACGCTCCCGCCGGTCGTCGTCACGTCTTCCACCAACAGGACGCGGGATCCGGCCGGGATCTCTCCCTCGAACGACTGGCGGGTCCCGTGCTCCTTCGGGGCTTTACGCAGGATGGCGTACGGCCGCCCGAGGCGGAGCGCGAGCGCGACGACGAGCGGCACGGCCCCGAGCTCCATGCCCGCGAGCCGGTCCTCCGAGCCGGCGTGGGCGGCGAGCGCGCGCGCGAGTGCGTCGAGCCGGGCGGGGTTGGGCCAGGCGCGCTTCACGTCCACGTAGACGTCGCTCTTCGCGCCCGAGGCGAGCGTGAAGTCGCCGAACCTAACCGCGCCGGAGTCGAGCAGGAGCCGTACGAGCTCCGATCGGCTCGGCGTCGCCGAGGTGGGAGGAGTCGTCACCAGGGCACCTTCTTCAGACCGGCCTGGTAGCCGACCCAGTTAAAGAAGGCGTGGAGTCCGAGGGTGTAGACGAGCAGCCAGACGATGCCGAAGACGCTGACGAAGACGCCCACGAAGAGGCCCGGGTAGATCGCGAGCCCGAGCAGCACGGGCACGAGCACGAACGGCAGCTGGTCCAGGAACCAGGTGCGGGCGCCGCTCTCGCGACCGAGCCGGCGCTTCACGAACGACCCGAGCGCGTCACCGGTCATCGCGCCGAAGGTGAGCAGAGCGACCACCGGGACGGCGGCCGCGACGCTCGCCGCGAAGTGGGGGACGAGCTCAAGGTTCGGCGGGGCGAGCAGGATCAGCCACGCTTCGAGCAGACCGACCGGTATCGCGACGAAACCCCCGAAGAGGAAGCCGGACCACGTCTTCGACGGGCCGAGCACGCGACGGCCGTCGCCCGGCCAGATGCGCCCGAAGTCCATCGGGGGCCCCCGACCTTTCGGTACGGTGGCGATCGCGTTCGCGACGTAGGCCGGCAGGAGGACCCAGAGCACCGCTAGGGCCGACGATTCGAAGGCGTCGAGCACGGGCCCTCGCTACGCGTCCCGCACGAAACGTTCGAGGGCCGCCGCGACACCCGCGATCTTCACCGGGTCGGCGCTCTCCTCGGCCTCGTGGATGCGCGACTCGAGGTCCATGCAGCCGAACACCAGCGCGGGCAGCGGCGCCCCGCTCGGGGTCGTCAGGCCCCGCAGGGCGCTCGCGTCGGTGCCGCCATACTCGCCCACGATGCCGTGGGAGCCGAGGGTCGCCCGCAGGATCCGCTCCAGCTTTTGCCCCGCCGGGTGGTCGATCGGAAGCGCGTACCCGGCGCGGCACCGCTCGGGAGGAGCGGCGATCCGCGCGAGCGGGGCGTACGTCGCGGCCCAGTTGCGCGCGTACCGGAGCGCGGCCTCCACGCCGGTCGCGAGCTCCATCTCTGGGATCAGTCGAAGGTCCACCGCGTACGTCGCGGTGGACGGGGACCGACCGTCGAGCCACCCGCGGTCAATCGCCGCCCGGAGGAGCTGGAGCGTCACGGGCACCGGATTGTGCACTCGATGCGGATACCCCGCGTGACCGGCCTCTCCGATGACCTGGACCGCTCGGCCCCCGGGGGGAACGGTGAGCGCGGTGGGTCCGGCGGCCTGGACCTCGAACGGTGCGGGGGCGAGACCGGCGAGTCGCGAGCGGAACGCCTCGGCCTCGGCCGCCGGCCCGCCGACGACGAGGGTCACCGCGCGGGGGATCTGGTTCGGCGCGTCGTTCTCCGCGTGGGCGGCGAGGAGCCGGAGGCGCGGGGAGTCGGCCGGCGGGCTCTCCAAGTCGAAGCGCGTCACGGTCGCTCGCCCGGTGATCACCGGCTCGGGCGCGTGCCGGTCCGGCCAGTCGGGCGACGGGTAGACGGACCGCCACGTGCGGGCGATCTCGTGGAGCGCGACCAGTGCGCCGCCGTAGGCGAGGACGTCGTCGAGGGGAACGGGGGCCGCGAACGACCCGTCGAGGAACGCGAGGCCGCTGCAGCCGGCCGACAGCTCCGGGCTGCCGTCGGGGATCAGGGCGACGTCCGCGCGCAGGATCCGCTCGGGGTCGTCCGGCGCCCGCTGGGCGTCGCTGGCCCGGATCGCCTCGACGCCCCCTTCTCCGCCCGTCTCCTCGTCGCAGCAGGCGACGAGCCGCACGTTCCGCGGCGACGGGTCGGCGCCGTTCGCGAGTCGGCGCATCGCGAGGAGCGCGGTGACGACCCCGCTACCGAGGTCGTCCGCAGCGCCGCGACCGTAGAGACGGCCGTCGGCGCGGAGCGTGAGGGTGTGCGGCGGGCTCTTCCACCGGGCGACCTGCTCCGCCGGCACCGGAACGACGTCGTAGTGCGCGAGGATCAGGACGGTCTCCTTCGCCCCGACGTCGAGGTCGACCACGACGTTGGGCCGGTTCGCGCCGTGCCAGTCGGTCGGGCGGCCCCCGGCGACGACCGGGTCGAAGACCCGCGTCGCGAGTCCGTTCGCGCGGGCGGCCCGCACGATCGCGTCCGCCGTCCGCAGGTAGTTCGGCTTCTCCCACCGGTGGTGGACCGGGTCTTCCAGGTTGGTCGGTGCCGCGGCGACCAGCTGCGTCAGGAGGCGGAACGTCTCCGCGTCGCCGATCGTCGCGGCGGCGTCCCCCACGCCCGACTCGGTCGCGCCCACGGTCGCCCCGGTTCACTTCAGCGCGAACGTAACGACCAGCGAGCTCGTGAGCAGCAGCAGGAACGTCGCCACGGCCATGTTGGTGAACATCGACAGGGTGTCGCCGAGCGAGGTCAAAAGGCGAGCGGTGAACCCGGGGCCGAGCACCCGGACCGACGGCACCTCCTTCGACCCGAAGAACACCTCGGCGGGCGCGAGGTCGGCTTTCGCGCGCTGGAGCACCTCCACCGCGTCCCGGGTGAGCTCGTCGAGCGAACGTCGCTCGCCGACCGGGTTGATCCCCCCGTCGACCTCGTGGACGACGTGGTTGTCGGTGGTCAGGACCTCGGCGACGTCGACGACCCGTTCGAGCGCCCGCACGATCGGGTCGCGGAGCCCGAGGACGAGGTTGTTGCCGTCGATCAGGACGTAGCCCGTCGTTCGGCCGGCCGCCCGAACGGCGAGGGCGCGCATTCCCTGGGGGCCGATCCCGTTCGCCCCGATCCGGTAGTCGCCGCGCACCGCGACGCCGACCTCGACCGGTCCGTCCTGGGCCGCCGCGGCGGCGGCGGCGATCGCCGCGCGGGTGTCGGCGAGCAGCTTCTCGGCGGTCGGCGTCCCGTAGGTGATGTCACCCTTCCCTTCCACGTAGGAGTTGTGCGCATCGATCAGCGCGAGGCGGGGCCCGCCGTCGCGGGAGAGCTCGCGCACGAGACGGTCGCCGACGCTGAACGCGATGTCGTCGGTCGGTTGCGGCGCCTGCGACACGACGACCACCGCGACGTCGCCGAGGAGCTGGACGCGGGCGAAGCTCCCGGGGTACGGGGCGACGAGCGCGCTCGCCCGTCGTGGGAGC
This sequence comes from Thermoplasmata archaeon, assembly GCA_030043865.1. Taxonomy (GTDB): domain Archaea; phylum Thermoplasmatota; class Thermoplasmata; order Lutacidiplasmatales; family UBA184; genus Lutacidiplasma. The sequence continues at coordinate 8,716 of JASHWZ010000163.1, forward strand.
GGGTTCCCGAGCGCCCCCAGCACCTCGCGGCTCGCGGTCCCGATCCGGGCGACCTCCTCTTCCGTCGGAAGGTCGAGGTCGTGGTCGCTGGGAGTGTGGGGCACGAGGACCGTCCCCGCGTCGGGTCCGAGCCGCTCGGCGAGCTTCCGGGGCAGGTCGCTCGCCCCGAGCGCGGCGAACGGTCCCGGGTGGACGGTCGGCAACGCGACCGTCGCGTGCGCCCGCCCCGCTCGGAAGAAGGCGAGCAGGCTCACCCGAAGGTCCGCCGGCGCGGAGAACCGCTCGAAGAACGCCTCGAGCGCGCGCGTCGCACCCGGGTCGCGCAACGACACGTGGTCGAGGAGCGGTCGGATCAGCGAGATCCCCGAGCTCTGGAACTCGCGGCGGAGGGGCCGGTCCGCGGCGCGGAGCAGCGCGACCGCGCAGAGGAATCCGATCGCGAGGAAGAAGGCGCTCGCGACGACGACGCGCCAGGTCGGCGGCACGAGGACGAACAGCCCGACGAGCGACAGCACCGGCTGCAGGAGCGCTCCGGGGAGCGACCAACCGTGGCTCGCGCGCGACAGCCCGAACAGGCTCATCTGGCGGAACCAAACGGCGGGACCCGCGAGGAAGGCCCCGAGGAACACGACGGAGGGGGTCGCGGTGGGCCAGAGCATCAGCGCGCCCCGCCAGACGAGCGCGATCGGGAGTTCGACGAGCAAGACCACCACCGCGAGGAAGATGCTCCGACGGAGCTCGAGGCGGCCACCGAGGGCGGCGGAAAGGGGGCTCGTCGCGAACGCGGCGATGACCGCGGGGATCGCGAACGCGAGGAGGAATCCCTCGCCGACCAGCGTGTCGTTGGGATACCACAAGACGAACGCGAGCAGCGCGCTGAGGCCGAAGATCGTGGCGACCGCGACTGCGGCGCTGGGCGCGCGGAAGAACAGCGTGCTCCGGTGGACCGCCGGGGGCCCGCTGGCATCGGCGGGTGGGGTCGGCTCAGGCGTCACGGGCCCGGCGCACCTCCTCGAGGATCGCCCGGAAGCCGCTCCCGAGCCCTTCCTCCTCGGTGATCGTCCCGGTGACCAGCAGCTGCGCGCCTGCCTCGAGCAGCGCCCGGGCATCGTCGCCGGAGCGGATCCCCCCGCCGACGATCAGCGGAACGGAGAGCGCCGAGCGGACGGCCTGGACCATCGGGGCGGGCACCGGAGCGGGAGCGCCGGAACCAGCCTCGAGGTACACGAGGCGCATGCCGAGCAGCTCCGCGGCGAGCGCGTACCCCGCCGCCGCTTCGGGGTCGTCCCGGGGCACGGCGTCGACCTGACCGACCTCGCCGACCCGCATGCCGGGCGCGATCACGAGGTAGCCGAGCGGGATCGCCTCGAGGCCCATCTTCCGTACCGCGGGCGCCGCGCGCGCGTGGGTGCGGATGACGAGGTCCAGGTTCCGGGAGTTGAGGAGGCTCATGAACAGCACGGCGTCCGCCTTCGGCGTGAGGGAGGTCGCGCCTTCGGGGAAGATCACCACCGGTACGTCGACCGCGGCCTTGATCGCCTCGGCGGCGGCGCCCATGACGTCCCGAGAGATCCCGGTCGACCCGCCGAGCAAGATCACGTCGCTACCGAGGTCGACCGCGCCCCGCGCGATCCGCGCGGCGGCGGCGCCCGGCGACTTGTCCGGGTCGATCAACGTCAGGTGCACCGGTCCCCGCTCGAGCCGGTCGTGGAGGTACGCCTCCACCCGTCCGATGGTCAGCGGGGTCGTCACCGGAACGCCACCGCCAGGAAGGCGAACAGGGCCACCGTCATCGCGACCTTGCTCATCGTCTGCTCCCAGTGCAGCCGCCCCGGCAGGTACGCCACCGAGACGACGAACACCACGTCCGCCGCGCCGACCAGCCCGAGGTAGATAATCCCCGCGAGCGAGCCGGCGGCGACGAACCAGAGCACGGGGACGACGCTGAGGACGATCGCCACCGCGACCGCGCCCCGGGCCACGCCCCCCGCGAACGGAAGACCGCGGCGCTTCGGGAGCGTGGCGCGCGAGCGGTCCCCTTCGACGTCCTCCATGTCCTTCACCACTTCGCGGCTCAGGGTCGCGAAGAACGCCATCGCCGCGAACGGCGCCAACACCAGCGCGTTCCCCGCCGCGGCCCCGCCGTACAGGAACACGAGGCCCGTGAGAGCCGCGACGATCGCGTTCCCGGAGAGCCCGGCCGCCTTCAGGCGGAACTCGTACGCCAGCATCCCCGCGAGGGCAGCGGCGAGCATCACCCCGACGAGCGGATAGACCAGGATCACGGGCAAGGCGAGCTCGATCCCACCGACGAACAGCCCGACCGCGACGATCCGGGCCCCCCGCACCGAAATCGCGCCGGTCACCAGGGGCCGGTCCGGATGGTTGACGCGGTCCTCCTCGATGTCCTCGAGGTCGTTGAGGACGTTCCCGCCCGCGGTGACGAGGGCGGTCGACCCCGCCGCGAGCAGGACGTACGCCCAGAACTCGCTCGACCCCGTGAGGCCGATCCCGCGTGCGACGAGGCCCCCCACGATCGTCCCGACGAACGAGACCGCGAGGTTCCCCGCGCGCACCAGCCGGAGCGCCGGATGCACGCGGTGGGATGGCGGCGAAGGTCGCTTAACGATTGGGGTGAAGGTGTCGCGCCCACCGGCGAGAACGCGGCTCGGTTACGCGTGCGTTCGCGGCGTGTTATATGCGCCTTCGACACGCCGGCGGTCGATGCCTCGATCCCCCACGGCGCGTCCGAAGCTCGACCGGTTCACGCTGCCGAACGGGCTGCGGGTGGTCCTCGCACCGGACGCGGCGAGCCCGACCGCCAGCGTGTGGGTGTGGTACCGGGTCGGCTCGAAGAACGAGCACCCGGGGATCACGGGCGCCTCGCACTGGGTCGAGCACATGCTGTTCCAGGGATCGCCGCGGTACGGCAAGGGCGAGATCGACCGGGCGGTCGTCGGTGTCGGCGGGGTCCTGAACGCGTTCACGGACACCGATTTCACCGCGTACTTCTCGACCGTGCCCCGCGAGCACCTCTCGGTCCCGCTCGATATCGAGTCGGACCGGATGACGCGGGCGCTGATCACCGACCCGGAGGTCGCGCGCGAGCGCACCGTGATCCACTCGGAGCGCGAAGGGAACGAGAACTGGCCCGAGTTCCGCGTCGAGGAGGAGCTGTACCAGCTGGCGTTCCGCGTCCATCCGTACCGATGGGAGGTGCTCGGCCGGCGGACCGATATTGAACGGATGTCGGGTGCCGAGCTGCGGGACTACTACCACCAGTACTACGGCACCGGCAACGCGGTGCTCGTGGTCGCGGGAGGGTTCGACCGGGCCGCGACCGCGCGGGATGTGCGACGACGGTTCTCGCGACTTCCGAAGAGCGGCGGCGACGTCCGGGTGAGCGACGTGGAACCGCCGGCGCGGGGCGAGCGGCGCGCCGAACTGTCGGGACCCGGCACGACCCCGTACGTCGAGCTGGGCTGGCGCAGCCCCGCGTTGCGGGACCCCGAGACCCCCGCGACGATGGTGCTCGACACGATCCTCGGAGGAGAGAGCCGGCTGTTCTCGGCCGGCGGAGGTTGGGGTCGGGCGAGCGAGCACCCGGCCTCCCGACTGTACCGGGCGCTCGTCGACCCGGGGCTCGCCGTGCGGGCGGGCAGCGAGTGGCGGCCCCGCGAGTACCCGTCCTTGTTCACGATCCAGGCCCAGGCGGCCCGCGGAGTCTCGGCCGACCGGCTCGAAGAGGCGATCGACGGGGTCGTCGACCGGATCTGCCGGACCGGTCCGACGCACGCGGAGCTCGAGGACGTCCGCGCGAAGGCCCGCCGGGGAGCGACGCTCGCGTACGAGGGCGCCTCCCGGATCGGCTTCCGGTTGGGGTACTTCGCGACCGTCGCGGACCTCGAGTTCGAGGACGAGCTGCTCGCGAAGATCCTCGCCGTCCGGCGGGACGACGTCCGGGACCGGGCCCGGGACCTGTTCCAGACGGCCGCGCGCACCGTGGTCCACTACACGCCGACGGAGGGGGTGCCCCGTGATGATTGAGTCGAGCCCTCTCCGGCTCGAGTACGCGGAGCCGATCGACGGACTGCGCGTCGTCCGACAGTCACCCCCCGCGGGCGCGGCCAGTTTCTCCGCAACGTACGTCGGTCCGGCCGGTTGGGGATTCGACCCTGCGGCCGAGCGCGGCGTCGCGAGGATGGTGAACCATCTGATCACGACTGCGGCGGGCCGCCTCGACCGCGTCGCGCTCGCTCGCCGGCTCGACCGGGCCGGCGCGACCCTCTCGCGGGATACGAGCCCGGAAGCCGCCGAAGTCACCCTCTGGGGACCCGCCGACGCCTGGAGATCTCTGCTCCCGGTGCTGGCCGACGTCGTGCTCCGTCCCCGGTTCGACCCCGAGGACATCGCGCGGTTGCGCCGGCAGCTCTTCGAACGGCAGCTTCGAGAGGAGACGCAACCCGCGTCGCGCGCGGAGCGCGAGCTACGACGCGCGGTCTTTCCGCCCGGTCACCCGTATCGCGAGACGGGGCTCGGCGACCGCCGGACGGTCGAACGGGTCGACCGGGCGGCGCTCCGCCGATTCCACCGAGCGCACTACGTGCGCACGGGGGCCTCGATCGTCCTCACCACGCGCGCTCCCCTCCGCTCGGTGGTGGAGGCGGTCCGGGAGGAGTTCGAGGAGCTGCCCCGGACGGTGCCCGAGCGGCTCGAGCTTCCGACGCTCTCCGACCGCCGGGCCACCACCGTGAGGATCGACCTCGCCGGCCGCTCCCAGGTGGAGGTCCGGGTCGGTGGGCCATCGATCCCCCAGTCCTCGCCCGACTACCCGGCGGCGTTCCTGGCCAACGAGGCGCTCGGTGGTCGGCCGCTCTTGGGGCGTCTCTTCCAGCGCGTGCGGGAACAGAACGGCCTCGCGTACCACGCGTCCAGCCATCTGGACACGATGCGGCTCGGAGGGTCGTGGACGGCCGCCGCCGGGACGGGCCCGGAGCGGTGGAAGAAGGTCGTGCCGATGTTGGAGGAGGAGGTCGACCGCTTGCGGCGCCGGGGCGTGCCGCAGGGCGAGCTCGACTCGGTCCGGACGAGCGCGATCGGCGAGATGGCCCTCGCGCTCGAGTCGACGTCCGACGCGCACGAGCTCGCGGTCGAAGCCGCGTACCACGAACTGCCCCGGGACTACTGGGCGACCTGGCCCGAACGGCTCCGCGCCGTGACCCCGGCCGACGTGCGGCGGGCGGCGCGCCGCGCGTTCGACCCGAACCGCTCCGCGACGGTGGTCGTGGGGCCGCTGCGGGCCCCCCGGGACGTATAACCGGCCGACCCCCGGCGTCCGTCAGTGCTGCCGCAGGGGCAATACGCACTTATACGTCCTCTTGCTACGGAGTCGCATGCGGCCCCGTCAGAGGGTGGAGGCGCCGGCGCCGGGGATGCTCCGAAAGAACATCACCATCACGCCCGAGGAGGAGGAGTTCCTCAACCGCCATCCCGAGATCAACCAGAGCGCGCTGTTCCGTCAGATCGTCGAGAGCCTGATGCTGGCCGAGCGCAGCCCGAGCGTCGCGTCCACGCAGCAGGTCCGCCTCGGGAAGGCGGTCTACCGCTCCGGCGCGATCATGTTCCAGAAGCCGGCCGAGAAGCGCTCGTAGGCGCTTCGGCGGTCCCCCGACGCGGGGCGTCGCCGTCCCGGAGCCTCGGCCCGGTCCCGTTCCATACGGGATTCTCGGCGTCCTCCGCTCGGGCGAACAGCACCCCCTCCGCTCTGGGGGTCCCCTCCCAGGCGCCGCGCGCGGACGCTCGGTCGAGACCCGCGAGCGCGTGGCGCGAGAGAAGGTGGCCGAACGACCACCGCCGCTCGACGGCGAGCTCCGTGAAGTGCGGCACGTAGTGGCCTCCGCCCACGCCTACCGCGACCCGATCGCCCGAGGACGGTTCGACGACCGGGATCGTATCGGCGAGCAGTCGGACCGCCGCCTCCGGGGGCGCGGGCAGGTCCCCGTATCCGATCTCGACGAAGAACGCCGGTCGACCGAGCTCGGGACCGTGGTGCGTCGCCTCGAACGTCGCGGGCCATCCAAGCGATGGGCCGCGCTCCGCGAGCGCCCGCAGCATCGCGGTCATTCGCGGTGGGTCGGTCGGCGTGTACGTTCGGGGACGGCCGCCGACCTCCGCTCCCGCACCGGGGTTGCCGAGAGGATGGACCGTGAGGCAGTCGACGTTCCGCTCGCTCCGGTGGATCGACGGGAAGATGAACGTCAGCGGTCGACCGACCCACCCCGAAGGAAGTCGGAGGTCGAGCCGCTCGTCGTGGATGTGATGGACCGGTCGGCCGAGCAGCAAGGCACCCTCCGAGAGCCGGCGGATCGGGGCCCCGTCCACGAACTCCCCCGTGGAGGGCGGGACCCCCCACCGCTCCCGGACCGCGGTCGCCACCGGGTCTCGCTCGGAGACCACGACGAGGCTCGTCGGCTCCATCAGCGAAGCGTCGCGGTCATCGGGCCGGGACGTCGGGGCGTGCGAAATGCCGGTCGAAGAATTCGGCCATCGGCCCGAACGTCCGGAGCAGCTCCGCGGCGTCCCAGCTCCAATGGCCCTCGTCGGAGAACTCGAGGTACTCGAAGTCGCGACCCTCGACGCGTCCGGCCTTCACGAGCGCGTCCCGGAACACCCGGGCCTGGTCGACCGGGCACCGGGGGTCGTTCGCTCCGTGGATCATCAGGATCGGCGCGCGCAGCTGGTCCGCGAAGTTCACGGGGCTCCGGTCGGCCCAGAGCGCGCGGCGTTCCTCGGGGTCGCCGAGCAGTTCCCGGTCGGCTTGCTGCAGGGCCGGGGCCTCCTGCGCGTAGCAGAGCGGCCAGTCCGTCACCCCGGCGACCGCGCACCCGGCGCGGAACAGCTCGGGCCGTTTCACGAGGGCGAGGTAGGTGAGGAACCCACCGTAGCTGACCCCCTCGATCCCGATCCGCTCGGGGTCGACGTAGCCGAGCCCCTTCAGGAAGTCGACGCCGGCGGCGA
>JASHWZ010000164.1 GCA_030043865.1 Thermoplasmata archaeon
GCGGTCGACCTGGACCACGGCGGCAAGGTCGGCCAGCGGCTCGGCGGCCACGCGCACTCGGACGGCATCCTCGGGATGCGGGAGTTCGCGGTCGCGATCCCGCTCAAGTCGTTCGCCGACCGGCTCGACGCGCGCTCGGTGAGCCGGGTCGACCTCCACCGGGACATCCACGGGTTCACGATCCTCGACGCCCCGCGGGCGATCCTGTCGATCGACGCCTCCCACTTCGTGGAGGTGTACGGCTGGACGACCCAGCGCGCGCTGATCTTCTCGAACGTCAAGTACGGCCGGTCGCCGATGGTCGCCATCCGGGCGCACCCGCTCAAGCCGGCCGCGGTCGTGTTCGCGAACCCGGGCCGCGTCGACGCGCTCGCGGTGCGCCTTTCGGAGGTGGAGAACATCCCGCTGCTCGTCACCGGGCTCTCCGCCCCCGCCGTCTTGGAACGTCTCGAGGAATTGTAGGTTCGGAAGGGAAACGCATGGACGCAGGAATCGTGAGCTACGGAGCGTACGTCCCGCGGTACCGCATCACGCCGGCCGAGATCGGCCGGGTGTGGGGCTCCGACGGGGAGAGCATGGGCCAGGGCCTCAACGTGCATCGCAAGAGCGTGCCCGCGCCCGACGAGGACACGATCACGATCTCGACCGAGGCGCTGCGCGTCGCGCTGATCCGGGGGGCGATCGACCCTCAGCAGATCGGCGCGATCTACGTCGGGTCGGAGTCGCACCCGTACGCGGTGAAGCCGACCGCGACGGTCGTCGCGCAGGCGGTCGGCGCGACCCCGAACCTCACCGCCGCCGACTTCGAATTCGCGTGCAAGGCGGGCACCGCGGCGATCCAGACGTGCCTCGGGCTCGTCGGAGCGGGGATGGTGAAGTACGGGGTCGCGATCGGCAGCGACACGAGCCAGGGTGCGCCGGGGGACGCGCTCGAGTTCTCGGCGAGCGCCGGGGGCGCCGCGTTCGTGATCGGCCGCGAGCACGTCATCGCGCGCGTCGAGCAAACGCTCTCCTACACGACCGACACGCCGGACTTCTGGCGGCGCGAGGGGCAGCGGTATCCGAGCCACAGCGGCCGGTTCACGGGCGAGCCCGCGTACTTCCGGCACGAGACCGAGTGCGCGCGCCGGATCATGGAGGTGTCCGGGACGAGCCCGAAGGACTACGCGCACGTCGTCTTCCACCAGCCGAACGGGAAGTTCCCGCAGCGCGTGGGCAAGCAGCTCGGCTTCTCCGAGACCCAGATGCGCTACGGGCTCGTGACCCCGTACATCGGCAACACGTACTCGGGGGCGGCGCTCATCGGGCTCGCGAACGTGCTCGACCACGCCGGGCCGGGCGAGCGGGTGCTGGTCGTCGGGTACGGCTCGGGCGCCGGCTCCGACGCGTTCGACCTCACGACGACCGACGCGATCGCGACCTACGACCGCTCGTACGGCCGACCGGTCCAGTCGTACCTGGACAGCGGGGTCGAGCTCACGTACGGCGTCTACGCGAAGTACCGCGGCAAGATCCACATGGGGGAGAGCTGACCGTGCGCGACGTCGCCGTGCTCGGCGTCGGCATGACGAAGTTCGGCGAGCTGTGGGACCGCTCGTTCCGCGAGATCGGGATCGAGGCGGGCCTCCAGGCGCTGGTCGACGCGAAGCTCTCCTCGAGCGACCTCGGGGCGCTGTTCCTCGGGAACATGGCGTCGGGCTCGCTGATCGACCAGGAGCACATCGGCCCCCTGATCCTCGACTACGCGGGGCTCGGCGCCCGCCACCTGCCGGCGGTCCGGGTCGAGGGCGGCGGGGCGTCGGGTTCGCTCGCGCTCCACCAGGGGTACCTCGCGGTCGCGAGCGGCCTCTACGACTTCGTCGTCGTCGGCGGAGCAGAGAAGCTCACCGACGTGCCCGACGCGACGGGCAACCAGATCACGAGCTCGACGGCCGACCACGAGTGGGAGGTCGTCTTCGGCGGGACGCTCCCCGCGCTCTGGGCGCTCATCGCCCGTCGGCACATGCACGAGTACGGGACGACCCGCGAGCAGCTCGCCCGCGTCGCGGTGCACGCCCACGAGATGGGCGCGAAGAACCCGAACGCGCACTACCGCAACAAGGTCTCGCTCGAGCAGGTGCTCGGCGCGGGGCCGGTGGCCGAGCCGCTCGGGGTGTTCGACTGCGCGCCCCTCTCCGACGGCGCCGCGGCGGTCGTCCTCGGCCCGATGGAGACCGCGCGGAAGTACACGGACCAGCCGATCCGGATCGCGGCGAGCCACGTCGCGTGCGACGCGATGGCGGTCCAGCACCGCCGGGACGTCACGACGCTCGACTCGACCGTCGTCGCCGCCCGTCGCGCGTTCGACCAGGCACGGCGCGCGCCGAAGGACATTGACGTCGCGGAGATCAACGACGCGTACACGATCAGCGCGCTCGTGGCGCTCGAGGACCTCGGGTTCTCCGAGAAAGGACGCGGGGGGCCCGACTTCGAGGCCGGACGGTTCGCGCTCGGCGGCGAGATGCCGGTGAACACCTCGGGCGGGCTGAAGGCGCAGGGGCGCCCGTTCGGCGCGGTCGGCGTGGCCCAGGTCGTGGAGCTGGTCCGCCAGCTCCGGGGGACGGCGAAGGACCGCCAGGTCCCGAACGCGACCCTCGCGCTCGCCCACGACGTCGGAGGGACCGGGGCGACGAGCGTCGTGACGCTGCTCGAGGCGGCGACGTAAGGGGGACCGATGTCGATCGCTCGTTTCTGGCGCGAGACGCCGCGGCGGTACAACCTCGGCGGGTCGAAGTGCACGATGTGCGGAACGGTCTACTTCCCCCCGCGGGCGGTCTGCCCGACGTGCGCCCATCACCGGGAGTCGATCGGCAAGATGGTCCCGTTCCAGCTCTCGGGCGACGGCGAGGTGTTCTCGTACACGACCGTCCACGAGGCGGCGGAGGGGTTCGAGATGCAGGTGCCGTACGTGCTGGCGCTCGTCCGCACGGTCGAGGGCCCGATCCTCACCGGACAGATCGTCGACCTCGCGCCGGAGGAGGTCCGCATCGGGCTCAAGGTCCGGGCGACGTTCCGCAAGCTCCGGGAGGAGGGGAGGGCCGGCGTGATCCACTACGGCTACAAGTTCGCTCCCGCCGAGGAGCTTCCCGGGCCCCGCCCCGGCGGGCCGCGGGCGGCGGTCGGGGCCCGGACGGCCCCCGAGAGCGACCGGGCGTCCGCGTGAGCGCCCCCGAGCGAAGGAACGGCGCGTCGCCTCCTCCGGAGGAGGAGCCGCCGGCCGACGAGGAGTTCGCGCGAACGTACGCCGCCGGCTACGAGGAGGGCGTGCGGAGCTCGCTGCGGGAGGTCCTCCAGCACGCGTCGCGGGGCCACACCGCGCAGGAGCTCCGCATCCTCATCGAGAGCCGGCTCGCCCGGCTGGACGAGGAGGTCGAGCTGAAGCGACGGAGCCTGCTCGCTCCGCCGCGACGCCCGGCCTGGGGTTCGCTATTGCGCGCCCCGCAATCCGCCCGCCCCTGGTCGCCGCCGCTCGCCGGCGGCGCCGCGGTGCCGGCGCGCCTCACTCCCGGGCGCAGCGTGCTCGTGCGCGAGGAGCGGCCCGCGAAGGCGGTCGACCTCCTGCGGGCGAGCGTCCACGACTTCGCGCGGACGGCCCTCGTGTCGCTCCGCCCCCCCGACGTGCCGGGGCTCTCGAAGGAGCGGCGGCTCGACATCGTGCCGAGCGGCTCGGAGCTCGCGAACGGCGGTCAGCTCACGCCCGGTGAGATCGGCGGGCACCTGCGGGGGCCGATGGAGGCGCCGGGCGGGGCGCTCGTCTACGTCGACGCCCTCGACTACCTCGCGAGCGAGTACGGCCTCGACCTGATGCTCAAGTTCACCCAGTGGCTCGTCAGCCAGGTCGAGGCGACGTCGTCGGCGCTGATCGTCTCGTTCGACCGCCGGTCGCTCGACACCCGCGAGATGAGCCGGTTCGAGCGGCCGTTCGCGACGGTCGTCTAGCGCGGGCGCTCTCCGGCCCGCATCCGCCCCTCCACCCAAAAGAATAGGACCTCCGGCGGTCCCGTCGGGGCCGAGCGCGGGCGATGAACGTCGTCTTCTACACCGACTCCTACCCGCCGATGCGGGACGGGGTCGCGGCCGTGACCGACGGCCTCGCGCGAGCGATCCGGCGGCTCGGCCATTCGGTCCGGATCTTCGCCCCGCACCCGATCGTCGGCGCGCCGACCGAGGAGACGGTCGTGGACGGCATCGCCCTCACGCGCCTCCGGTCGCTGCCCGTGCCCCTGTACCCCCAGTACCGGTGGCCGCTCAACCCGTTCGCGTTGCTCCGCCAGAACCGGGGGATCGGGCAGGCGGATGTCCTGCACATCCACTCCCCGGGCGGCATCGGGAGCGCGGGGTTCCTCACGTCGCGTCGGTTCGGCCTGCCGCTCGTGGGGACGTTCCACACGAACATCGCCGAGATGGAAACGAGCGTCCCGTCGCTGTTCCTCGTGCCGACGTTCTTCCGGGTCGCCGCATGGTACAACCTCGGCACGTACTGGCGATGCGACGTCGCGACGGCCCCGACGGTCGCCGCGAGGAACGCGCTCCTCTCCCGGGCGAAGAAGCCGTTCCGCCACCCGGTCGAGATCGTCCCGAACGGGATCGACGTCGACCGGTTCCGACCCGGCCTCGTCGTGCCGGACTGGCGCGCCCGATGCGGTCTCCCCCCGGACCCGCTCGTCACCTACCTGGGGCGCCTCACGCTCGACAAGGGGATCCACCGGTTCCTCGACGCGGTCGAGGAGAGCCTCCGCCGCACCGACCTGGTCGCGGTCGTGGGCGGTTCCGGACCGGAAGAGGCGGCGGTCCGGGAGCGGATCCGGACGAGCCCCCGGCTGCTCGAGCGGGTCCGGTACGTCGGCCCGGTCGCGGAGGAGGAGAAGGCGTCGCTGCTCTCCCAGACGGACCTCTTCGTCCTGCCGTCGACCTCCGACACGTCCAGCGTCGCGCTGATGGAAGCGATGGCGTCCGGCACGATGGTGATCGCCCCGAGCTCGGGCGGGGCCGCCGAGGTCGTCGAGGACGGCGTCACCGGGCGACGGGTGCCCGTGCTCGAACCGGGCGCCCTCGCGGCGGCGATCGGCGACCTCGTCGACCGGGCCGAGGATCGGCGACGGATCGCCCGGCAATCGGCCGAGCGGGTCCGCCGCACCTCGTCGCTCGACACGATGGCCCGTCGCTTTATCTCTCTCTACGAGCTGGCAATCACGAGCCGGAGCTCTCGTGACGGCCGTTTCTCATCCGGAGCTTGAGGCCCTCGCCGCCCGATGGGGCGGCGCGCGCCACGACGCGTACTCGGGACGGGCGCTCGCCCGTGCGGCGGAAGAGTACCTTTCCCGACGGCGCCCGGCGCTCGCGGAGTTCGTGCTCTCGGTCGACGGGAAGGAGTACCCGAGCGTCATCGCCGCGCTCGCCGAGCCGTCCGCGCGCTTCGAGCACGTCGAGCTCCGCCTCGAACCGATCCCGTCGCCCGGCCCCGCGTGGCGGTTCCTCCTCCCGTTCGAGCGGCTCGCTTTCGCGGAGGACGGGTCCGTCGAGATCCACCCGCTCGAGCCGGGCCCGCCGGTGCGCGCGATCGCTCGGGTCGC
>JASHWZ010000165.1 GCA_030043865.1 Thermoplasmata archaeon
CCGACGACCCCGTCCGCCGGGGGATCGACCTGCTCGATCGGGAGTGGACGACGTTCCTCCGGCACGAGGGCGTCGAGCCCGTGGCGAAGGTCGGGGCCCCGTTCCGGCCGGACGAGGCCGAAGCAGTGGGCGAAGCGCCGGTCCCCCGCGGTGGCGCCCCCGGGAACGTCGTCGAGGTCGTGCAGCAGGGGTACCGGTTCTTCGGCGGCCTGCTCCGGCCCGCGAAGGTGATCGTCGCGCGCGAGTCGCCCGGGCCGGAGGCCGCGGCCGAAGCTGTGGCCGAGCGGTCGGAGTAGGAGGCCTCGGGCGATGGAGCGGACCTCGGAGCTCCCGGGCTTCTACCGCCGCTCGATCGAGGAGCGGCGCGCGTTCCTGAAGGAGTGGGCTGGGCTCACCGACGCCGAGGTCCGCGCCTTCGAATTCCCGCCGGGGGTCGACCCGGCGAGCGTCGACCGGATGATCGAGAACGTGGTCGGCGTGATGCCGTTGCCCCTCGGCATCGCGACGAACTTCCGGATCAACGACCGCGACTACCTGATCCCGATGGCGATCGAGGAGCCCAGCGTCGTCGCGGCCGCGTCCAACGCGGCGAAGGTCGCGCGCGCGAGCGGAGGGTTCTACGCGCAGTCGACCGCCCCGGTGATGATCGGCCAGGTCCAGATCCTGGACGTGCCGGATCCGGCGGCGGCGCGCATGCGCCTCCTGCAACGCCGCGAGGAGCTCCTGGCCGCAGCGAACGCGAAGGACCCGGTGCTCGTGAAGTTCGGAGGCGGCGCGAAGGACCTCGAGGTCCGCATCGTCCGCTCTCCCCGCGGGACGATGGTGATCGTCCACCTGCTGGTCGACGCGCGCGACGCCGGCGGCATGAACGCCGTGAACACGATGTGCGAGGCGCTCGCGCCCGAGTTCTCCCGGCTCACGGGCGGCCGCGTCGTCCTTCGGATCATCTCGAACCTCGCGATCCACCGGCTCGCGCGGGCCCACGCGACGTTCCCCGCCGAGCTCCTGAAGACGGAGACGGCGAGCGGCGCGGAGGTCGTGGACGCGATCCTGGACGCGTACGCCCTCGCCGCTGCGGACCCGTTCCGCTGCGCGACCCACAACAAGGGGATCATGAACGGGGTCTCGAGCGTCGTGATCGCGACCGGCAACGACTTCCGGGCGATCGAGAGCGGCGCCCACACCTACGCCGCGTGGCGCGCCGGCGAGGCCGACGCCCCCACGGTCGTCCTACCGCTCACCACCTACGAGAAGGACAAGGACGGCAACCTGGTCGGTTCGATCGAGCTTCCCGCCCCGGTCGGTCTGGTCGGCGGCGCCACCGCTGTCCATCCGACCGCGAAGGCGAACGTCAAGGTGCTCGGGGTGAAGTCGGCCCGCGAGCTCGGCGAGGTGCTCGCGGCCGTCGGCCTCGCGCAGAACTTCTCGGCGCTGCGCGCGCTCGCGACCGAGGGGATCCAGCGGGGGCACATGGAGCTGCACGCCCGCAACATGGCCGTGAGCGCGGGCGCCCGGCCGGACGAGGTCGACCGGGTGGTCGAGCGGCTCGTTCGGGACCACCAGGTCCGGTTCGACCGCGCGAAAGAGGTCCTCGAGGAGCTCCGCCGAGGCGGGGCCGGATGAACGTCGGCGTCCTCGCCCTCCAGGGCGACGTTCCCGAGCATCTTCGGGTCCTGCGCGAGCTCGTGCCCGACACGATCCCGGTCCGGTCGCCCGCGGACCTTGCGTCCGTCGGAGCGCTCTTCCTGCCGGGCGGAGAGTCGACCACCATCGCCCGCCTCATCGAGGAGATGGGCCTGTGGGCGCCGCTCCGGCAGCGGCTCGAGCACGGCCTTCCGACCCTCGCCACCTGTGCCGGTCTCATCCTCCTCGCTCGCGACCTGGCTCCGAGCGCGTACGGGCGCGACCCTCCGACGTTCGGCGTCCTCGACGTCCGGGTGCGGCGGAACGATTACGGGGCCCAGCGGGAGTCATTCGAGGCGCCCGTGCGCGTCGACGGGATCGGGGGCCGCCCGTTCCCCGGCGTGTTCATCCGGTCCCCCCGGATCCTCGGCGTGGGCGCCGACGCGACGCCGATCGCATGGCACGGGGAGGAGGTCGTCGGGGTCCGTGCCGGGACGATCTGGGGACTGACGTTCCACCCGGAGCTGGCCCGAGACCTCCGGGTCCATCGGAAGTTCCTCGCACAGGCGGGGGCGCTGCTCTAGGCCGCGCGCACGAGCAGCAGCACGACCGCCGCGGCGAGGATCGCGCCCCCCACCACCGCGAGCAGCACCCGCGTCCGAGGGGAGACCCCCTTCCAGCTGCCCCAGAGGATCGGCACCGGCCCGATGAGGACGAGACCGCCCGACCCGCCGGACGAGGGGGAGGCGTCCTCCTCCGGCTCGGCCTCCACCGGCGCGACCGGTCCGAACGCGAGCGGAAGGGCGAACAGCCCCGCGACGAACAGGAGCACGCCCGCCACGAACTCGAGCGAGCGGCCGTAGAGCACCGGCAGGACGACGACGAGCGCGAGCGACGCGCCTCCGTCGGCGACCGCGAGCGCGACGAGCGCGAGGCCCACGACGATCAATCCGATCGGCACGAGGGACGCGGCCCGCACGCCTCCGACGAGGCGGTTCAGGCCGCTTGTCGATTTCGGTCGGGGCTCAGTGGTACGTGTCGAAGCGGTACGGGTCGAGCGGCAGGTCCCCGAGCGCCATCAGGAACTCGGGGGGCGTGAGCATCGGTTTCGGGTAGAGGTCTCCGTCGTCGAGCGCGATCCGCGGGCAGGCCGTGTTGACGTAGGCGTCCACCGACCGCCCCTCGAGGTCGCGCGGGTCGAGCCGGTCGAAGACGAAGATCTCGGCGGTACGTCCCCGCGACTGGGCGCGCTCCTGGAGCGCGAGCGCCGTCGGCATCCGGTTCTGACCGGCGAACGAGCTGACGAGGATCCCCCAGCGACGGGCGTCCCGGGCGACTGCGACGGCGAGCTGGCGCCGGCGCACGAGCGCCCCCCGGTCGATCGGGGGCTCGAGCACGTTCTGCAGTGGGTCGAGCGACCAGACCGGCCGCTCGACGGCGAACGCGAGCCCGAGCGGATGGAACCGACCGGTCCCGAGGAACAGGAAGGCGTCGACCTCGGCCGCGATCGACTCCGCCCCCGTGTAGTTGCACCCGAGGGCCTGCGCGGGGTACGCGAGCCGCCGGTCCCCGGTCCCGACCCGGACGGTCCGCCCGCCGCAGGCGAGCGCGGCGGTCAGCGGTTCCACCAACCCGAGGTGCTGGACCGAAGCGACCAGACCCAGTCGGGACGGCAGCCCCGCCCGGTCGATCGTCGCCGCCAGCGCCGCCGGGTCCCCCCCGGGCTCGCGCATCTCCACGAAGTACGTCGGCCGGGCGAGCGTCACGTTCGGGATCGGCGCATGGCCGAGGACGACCGCCGCGTCGGCCTTCGGGGCCTCGTCGACGGACGGAAAGTCGCACGCCCCGAAGCAGGCTCTCGCCGCGACGGTCACGCGGGCTCCGGTCGCCTCCCGCAGCTGCGCCGCCAGGTCATGGGCGTTCCGCACGAGGCCGGCCGGAACCTGGAGCACGACCCGCCGACGTCCGTCCCGGCGCACCGCGTCGAACAGCTCCGCCCCCCACGTCGGAAACACGGCGGGCGCGGGCGGGGGGCTCGCGTCGGGTCGCGACGACATCCGGTCCCTTCGACCGAGCCGGTCGGCTAAACGTTTGGGGCGAGGCGTTCGACCAGGCGCGCGACCGCGGCCCGGTTATCGTCGTAGTGCAGGAGGCCGCGGGCGGTGTCGGGGGTCACCCAGCGGAACGCTTCGTGCTCCGGGCTCAACGCGGGAGCGAACCCACGGTCGACCTCCACCCCGTACGCGTGGAGCCGCCAGACGTCGCCCGACTCGGAGCGGAACCGAACGTGCCAGTCGAGCGGGAACACCCGCCGGGGTTCCGCGAGACCGGTCTCCTCGCGGAGCTCGCGGCGGAGCGCCGACTCGAGGTCCCGGTCGGACGGGTCGACCTTGCCGCTGATCGGGACCCAATGGCGCCCCCGCGACGGGGGGCGGCGGAAGACGAGCAGCTCGAGCGGGTCCGTGGCGAACAGGTAGCCCTCGACGCATTCCTGGACGACGGGGCCGTCCGGCTCGTCCACCTATCGGTCCCGGGTCAGGATCTTCATGATCGCTTCGGCCGGTTCGCCCTTCGCCTGGAGGAGAGCCTCGAGCGCCTCCTCGCGGGAGACGTTCGCCTGCTCCATCACGAGGCGGACGTCCTCCTCGGGCGGGCCGCTCGGGGCGGCCGGGGGCGCTGCCGCGAGCGCCGGGCCCGACGTCGCCGCCGCGCCCCGGGGCCGAACGACCGGCGTCCCCACGATCTGGTACGAGCGGACGCCCTGGATGGTCAGGACCGTCACCTCGGGCTTCTGGAAGACGTGCTCCTGCGTGCGCGTCCGCACCACGACCTCCTCCACCTCGGAGATCGGCTCGGTGGACATGCCGAGGCGTCGCATCATCTGCGCCATCTCGCGCGGGTTCCGCGGGCCCCCCGGGATCATGCTTCGTCCTCCCCATCGTCCCCGGTCGCCGAGCGGATCCGACGCTCGAGGTCCGGGTCGTCGACGGGACTCTCCTCGTCGACCGGCGCGCTCCGCGACGCCCGCCCCCGGCGCCGCCGGGCCTCGCGGACCCGCCGCGTCTGCTCGTCGAGCTCTTCGAGGAGGTCCGCGACGCCCGCGAGCAGGTTCCAACCGGTGTGGGAGGCGTAGAAGATCCCGTCGTCCGTGAGCAGGCGCGCCTCGAGCGTGAGGTCGCTCGTCCGATGCGTGGCGTGGGGAGCGAGGTGCAGGCTCAGGAGGGTCGGGCGGACGTGCTGGGCGATCCGTCGCAGGCCGGACGCGACGAGGTGGTCGATCTCGGCGAGGAGCCCGGGGTCGCCCG
Organism: Thermoplasmata archaeon; assembly: GCA_030043865.1. GTDB lineage: Archaea > Thermoplasmatota > Thermoplasmata > Lutacidiplasmatales > UBA184 > Lutacidiplasma. The sequence goes on from JASHWZ010000165.1 coordinate 4,929, forward strand.
AGCCGCGGAGCCCGGTGACCTCGACGTAGACGTCCTCGACCCGGCCGCGCGGGCCGGCCGGGCGGCCCTTCCCGACGACGAGCTGCAAGAGCTCGGCCTGCCCCACGGTCCGGGGCGGGCGGCCTTCCTCGACGACGAAGACGCTCGAGACCTTCTCCTCGGTCATCCGGGCAGCCGCGGCGGCCGCCGAGGTGCCGACCGGCACGGTGACCGCCGGCGAGTGCATGATCGACCCGACCTGGACCTCGAGCGCCGAGCGCCCGGCCCGGGCGTCCCGCTTCCCGCCCGCGATCGGGCGTCCCAGGAGCGAGCCCAGGTCGGCGATGCCGACCGCGCCGACGAGCCGCCCCTTGCGGTCGAGCACCGGGAGGGGATGTTCCTCGATGAGGCGGACCTGGCCGAGCAGTCCGCGCACCGGGTCGCT
>JASHWZ010000021.1 GCA_030043865.1 Thermoplasmata archaeon
CACCTCGCGTACTACGAACGCCTGGAGAAGGAGGTACCGCCGGGGATCCGCGACCTCCTCCGCGTTCCGGGCCTCGGCCCGAAGACCGCGCGCCGGTTCTGGCTCGAGCTCGGCGTCGAAGGGCCGGCGGAGCTCTCGGACGCGATCGCCAAGGGACGGCTCGAGGGTGTGAAGGGGTTCGGTCCGAAGAAGGTCGAGCAGATCCGGGCCGCCCTCGCGTCGGCGGCGGGCCCGTCGGCGGGCGAGCGCCTCCCGATCGAGGTCGCGTACCCGGTCGCGCACCGGCTCGTCGCGGGGCTTCGAGCCGCGGGCGGCCTGGAGCGGATCGAGCTCGCCGGCAGCTTCCGCCGGTGCCGCGAGACGGTCGGGGACCTCGACCTCCTCGTCACCTCCTCCGAGCCCGAGCGGGTCTTTGACGCGTTCAGCCGTCTTCCCGAGATCCGGGAGGTACGCCTCCGGGGCGGCACGAAGGAGACCGTCGTGCTGACCCAGGGCCTGCAGGTCGACCTACGGGTCGTCGAGCCCGCGGCGTTCGGCGCGGCGTGGGTGTACTTCACCGGCTCGAAGGACCACAACGTCCACCTCCGGTCGCTGGCGCGCGACCGCGGGCTCAAGATCAACGAGTACGGCGTCTTTCGGGGCGAGGAGCGGGTGGGGGGCCGGACCGAGGAGGAGGTGTACGCCTCGCTCGACCTCGCCTGGATCCCGCCCGAAATCCGGGAGGACCGCGGGGAGATCGACGCCGCCGCACGGGGACCGATCTCCCCGCTCGTCGCGGCCGACGACCTTCACGGGGACCTGCACTGCCATCTTGCACCGGACGCGAGCGCGCCGGACGTCGACCGGCTCCTCGCCGCGGCCCGCACCCGTCGGCTCGAGTACCTCGGGGTCGTGGTGGCGGGCATCGCGGACGACGGCACGCGATGGACGCTCCCATCGGCCGCCCTTGCCCGTCTCGAATCGGCCGCGGGCTCGGGCCTCGCGATCGGACGGGCGGAGGAGGTCGGACCGAACGACGCGCCGAGCCCGCGCGGGGGCGCGCGCGCCGAAGTCCGTGTCGATTACCAAATCGTCCGCCCGACCCGATCCGCTCCGGGACCGCCCACCGCGACCGCTCCCGCGACCCACATCGCGATCGCGGCGCACGTCGGAGGGGAGGAAGCCACCCGGCGCTGGATACCGTGGGCCCGCACGGCCCGAACCGCGCTCGAGGTCGGTCCCGGGCCGGAGCGCGTCGACTCGACCGGCGCCCGGGGCGCGCGCGAAGCGGGCGTTTCGCTCCACGTGCCGACCGGGGTCGGCCGTCCCGACGACGACCCGCTCGGAGCGGTCGCGCTCGGACTCGCCCGGCGCAGCGGCGCCGGACCGAAGGACGTGCGGAACGCGCTCCGCGCGCGGGACGTTACGGGCGCTTGGCCCCACCCGAAGCGGGCGTGAAGCCGGTCCGGCGCGGCGTCGCCCGGCCGCCGGACATCGCCTCGGGCCCGTGCGGCGTGGCGACGAGGCAGCTCGTGCACATGTGGGCGGACGGGACGAGGCCGTGCCGCCAGTAGCAGTCGGTGCAGAGCACCCGGCCGCACCCCCAGCAGCGGGGGGTCGCGAGCGAGGCGCCCACCGGGGCGGCGCAGTTGACGCACGCGCGGGGCGAGGAGAGCGCGTCGGACCGGTAGGCGGGCGGCTCGGGCAGGCGCCGTCGGCCCCCGACGGGCGACGGGGCCCGGAGCGGCGACGCGGGCGCGACGCGTGGCGTCGCCGAGGCGGATTCGGCCGCGACCGGCCGTCGAGGAGGGTCGCTCACCGCGCGGAGGAACTCCGTTCGGCTTATGATACCTTGTCCCGCGGAAATCCCGAAAATCCGCCTTCCTGTGGACCGTCCGGGTTCATGTAGGACCGCGCGGGAACGGCGGGACGTGTCGGTCGCCCGACCGTATCGCACCCGCACGGTCCGTCCGGTCGAGCTCGAGTCCCGCCGGTCGAACGCCGCGATCCCGGTCGCGGTGGCGGTCGTCCTGGCGGGCCTCTACCTCGGCACCTACACGATCATCGTCCCCGCACTCCTCGGCCTCGTGCTCCTGTTCTCGTCGGGGTCGCTGCTCTCGACCCGGATCAACCCGCTCAGCGCGACGTACTATCTGTCGAAGAAGCCGTCGTTCCTCGCGATCGTCGTCGTCTTCCTGGGGGCGCTGATCCTGTTCGGCGGCGCCTACGAGCTCTGGGTCCACCAGCTCGCCCCGCTCGTGCCCCCGCACGTCTAGGGGGCGCACCGACCGTCGTCCCTACCCCGCCGCGCGGGCCTGGACCTTCAGCGCGGTCAGCGTGATCATCTTGCTCGGGCGCCCGGGCCGCTCGAGCGACGTCGGCGTCGGCCGGTCCTTGGGGTGCGCCCGGAACCAGCGCGCCATCCCTCCCTCCACGTCCGGGTGGACCGCGTCCAGGTTCCATCGCCCGTTCGGGCGCCGCCGCTGGGCGAGGTGCTCGAGCGCGAACCGGAGCCGAGGGTCCTGAGCGTAGCCGAGGGACGTCAGGAGGTCGAGCCCCACCAGGAGGTCGTAGTAGTAGTGGACCGGGTAGTGGAACCGGTACCACGGAGGGTACCGCTCGCCCTGGCGGTGGAGCTCCCGCTCGAGGAAGAACTCGGCCCCCGCCTCGGCGACCCGCTGCATGCCCGCGGTCCGCTTCGCCCTCGGGTACGCGGCGAGCGCGCTCAGGCCCTCCCACGAATCGAGGTTCCGCCCCGAGCCGAAGCACGACCAGCCGCCCTTCGGGTCGGCGCTCTCGACGATCCAGTCGAGCATCGCGCGGACCCCGGGGTCGTCGACGTAGCCGAAGCGGATCAGCGCCCGCGCCATGTTGCCGACGACGCAGTGATGGGGCTGGCCGGGCCGGCGGCCCCCGAACCGGGAGCGCGCCCAGCCCCGCCACCAGTCGACCGCGACGCGCACCCTCGGCTCCGCCCGGGTCACTCCGAGGTCGGAGAGCATCAGGAGCTGCCAGTTCGTCGCGACGTACTTCGGCGTGTAGTAGTTCTTCTCGTTGACCCACCAACCGCCCGGGTCGCCCCGCGCGAGGATCTCCGCCGCCCAGCCGGTCTCGGGGATCCGCGCCTTCGCGTCCCGGACGTCGGGGTCGCTCTCGGGCCGGCCCAAGAGCTCGGTGAGCGTCCGGTACCGGACCGCGGGCTGGTCGTCCTCGAGGAGCCAGTCGACCGCCGCCTTCGACGCCATCGGGACCGCACCGCGGCCCGTCCTCAAGACCGTGCGTCGGAGGTGGCGGAACGGGGGGTCACGCCGCGACCATCCGCTCGAGCGCCTGCCGGGCCCGCGCGGCGGTCGCCTCGGGGACGTCGATCACGTACCGGTTCTCGGCCAGCGAGTCGCGCACGTCCTCGAGGTCGATCTCTTTCATGTACGGGCAGACGGTCCCCGCGTCCAGCGGGACGAACCGCGTCGTGGGGTTCAGCCGGCGCATCCGGTGCAGGATCCCGACCTCGGTCGCCACCACCACCTCGGGGGCGCGGGTCTCCTCCGCGAACCGCACCATCCCGTCGGTCGAGAGGACCCGGTCGACGTGCGGGAGCGCCTGGGTCGCGCAGCCGCACTCGGGGTGGGCGACGATCGGTGCTCCGGGGTGCTCCGCGCGGGTGCGGGCCATGTCTTCCGGACGCATCCGCGCGTGGACCGGGCAGTCGCCGACCCACAGGTGCATCGCCCGTCCGGTCCGCTGGCGGACGTAGTCCCCGAGGAACATGTCCGGCAGGAACAGGATCTCCCGGTCCGCCGGGATCGATTCGACGATCTTGACCGCGTTCGAGCTCGTGCAGCAGTAGTCGGCCTCGGCCTTCACGTCCGCGGAGGTGTTGATGTACGCGACCACGACCGCGCCCGGGTGCGCCGCCTTCCACGCCCGCAGCTGCTCGGCCGTGATCGAGTCGGCGAGGCCGCAGCCCGCCTTGAGGTCGGGGAGCAGGACGGTCCGGCTCGGGTTCAGGATCTTCGCCGTCTCCGCCATGAACCGGACGCCCGCGAAGACGATCACCGGTCGGTCCGCCTCCCGCGCCTTCCGCGAGAGGTAGAGCGAGTCCCCGACGTAGTCGGCGACGTCCTGGACCTCGGGCCGCTGGTAGTTGTGGGCGAGCAGCACGGCGTGCCGCTCGTCCTTCAAACGGGCGACCTCGGCCTCGAGCGACATCGGAGAAACCCGACGTTCTAGTTCCTCCGAGCGCTTAAGCGAGCGGGGCGGAGCACGAGGTGGAACGGCAGCGCCGGCGCCGAATGCGTCAGCGCGCCGAGACTCACGGCGTTCGCGCCGACCCCCCGGAACGACCGTACGTTCTCGGGCGTGATTCCGCCCGAGAGCTCGACCCAGAGCCCGCGGCGGACGCCGGCCCGCTCGAGCGCCCGCACGATCCCGCGCGCCCGGCGGGGCGTCGCGTTGTCGACCAGGACAGCGTCGGCGCCGGCCCGGGCCACGACGAGTGCGTCGCGCGCGGAGCGGACCTCGACCTCGACCGCCTCGCCGGGACGCGCCGCGGCCCGGGCCCGACGGACCGCGGCCCCGAGCCCGACGAGCGCGAGGTGGTTGTTCTTCACGAGGATCCCGTCGGCGAGGTCCCGCCGGTGCGGCCGTCCGCCGCCGTGCACGACCGCCGCCTTGTCGAGGTCGCGGAGGCCGGGGAGCGTCTTGCGGGTCGCCCAGACCTCGAGGGGCCGCCGTCCGCCCCGGGCGGCGCGCACCGCCCGCCGGGTCGCGCTCGCGACCCCGCTCGCGTGCATCAGGACGTTGAGGAGCGTCCGCTCGAGTGCGAGGATCCGGCGCGCGTCGCCCCGGAGTGTGAGCACGACCTCTCCCGGCCGCACGGCCCGGCCATCCCGACGCACCGCGACCGCGCGCACGCCGGCGGCTCGGGCGATCGCCCGGGCGACCGCCACGCCCGAGAGCACCCCCGACGCTTGGGCG
>JASHWZ010000166.1 GCA_030043865.1 Thermoplasmata archaeon
GCCCCGCGACCGCGGGAGGCGGTTGACGCGGCAGGCGACCACCAGGCTCGTGGCGAGCCGCTTCAAGTCCCACTCCCACGGGCCGGGCAGCGTCTCGTCGAAGTCGTTCTCGTCGAACACCTCGTTCCGTTCGGGCGTCGCGAAGATCCCGAAGTTGCTCAGGTGCGCGTCCCCGCCGAGCTGGACGCGGAGCCCCGTGCGAGCGGTCGACGCGAGGTCGCGGGCCATCACGGCCGCCGACCCTCGCAGGAACGCGAGCGGGTCGGTCGACATCCGGCCGTACCGGATCGGGACCAGCGAGGCGACCCGGACGCGGTCCGACGCCCGGAGCACCTCGACCGGGTCGGGTCGGTCCCGGGGGGCGACCCATCGGGCGTGCGCGCGTCGGGGGACCTTCTCGCGGAGCGCCTTGCCGCCGCGGTACCGGTCCTCCCGGGTCGGGACCCGGTTCACGGACCTCGGGGGTCGGCGACGCGGGGCCATCGGGAACTCCCTCGCGTCCCGGACGCCTCTGCCGGTAGAAGGACGCTTCCCCGCCGTACGGAGAGGTAATCGACCCCCGCCGCGATGGGTGCCCGATGCCCGCGGCGCGACGCCCCCGTCGCCTGACGATCGTGCTCGCGCAATGGTGCCCGCACTGCGTCCCCCTCTCGGTGAAGCACGGGCGCCGTCTGGCGCGCGAGCTCCGGGTACCGCTCCGGATCCTCGACATCGACCGGGGTCGGCAGGAGGCGGCCGCGGACCGGATCGTCCGGGACCACGGGGATGCGTCCCCGGACTACCTGATCCCCCAGGTGTTCCTCGAGTGGACGGACGGAGACGTCCAGCATCTCCTCACCGGCTTCTCCGAACAGGTGCCCAGGACCGACCGGGCGTGGCGCGACCTGTTCGCGAGCGACTGGTTCCGCTCCGCGCGACGGGAGCTCCGGGCGTGAGCCGCGCCGGGGCGCTCCCGCCGTTCCTCCGGGCCGCGCTGCGATCGCCCGGCGGGAAGTGCTATCGGCACTGCGACCGACCGGTCCGGGAGTTCCATCTCTCGAGCGGGCTTCCCGGCGTTTGGACGGTACGCGCCTGTCCGGGAGGGGTCGTCTCGGTCACGTCCTACGCGGAGTGGACCCGGCGAGACCCGACCCGGGACGTCCGACGCGCGCTCGAGCGATGCACGTTCCCGAAGCGGCTCGTCCGTGCATGGGACCTCCGGCTCGCGACGCGCGAAGGTCCCGAGCTCGGTCGCACGGCCGAGCGTCGCCTCGCGAAGACCCGGCCGCACCGCGGGCTGCGCGTCGTCTACTGGCGGGTGTACCCGTTCAAGGCACGCGACGGAACGGAGCGCCGCCTGCTCGTCTGCCGACGACGGGCCCACGCGAACCCTGTGTTCTTCGCCGCCGACCCGGCGGCGCGACGATGGGGGTGCCCGGTCTGCGCGCGTCGGGCGCGCTGAGCCTCAAAAGCCGGGACGGCGTCCCTCCGACATGGTGTCGTTCGACCTCGACCAGCTCCTGACCCTCGTCCAGACGATCGCGATCATCGCCGCTCTCGTCGTGACGCTCTACTTCTCTCAACGACAGGTCCGGGCGTTCTCGGTCGACCTCGAGTCTCGGGTGCTCAACGACATCGACGAGAAGTTCCACCACCTCGCGGAGACGTTCATCACCAGCCCGACGATGGTGCGGACCATCTACGAGGGCGAAGGTCGAGAGGACCCGGCGACCCCCGTCGAGTACTACGTGATGTCGTTCTGCGCCCACATCTTCCACATGCGCCAGCGCCACCTGATCTCCGACAACGAATGGGCCGGCTGGCGTGCATGGATGCAGAACGCGTTCCGGTTCGGCACGATCGGGACCGATTGGAGGAAGAAGCAGATGGACATCTGGTTCGACCCCCAGTTTCGGAAGTTCGTCGAGCGAGAGCTCGAGCCCGAGGTCGCCGCTCGGCCGGCGGCCCCTCACCCTGCGGAGACGCAGGGCGCGTAGGAGAAGCTGAACAGCCCGGGGGGTGCGAACGACCCCTCCGTCGGAGACTCGGGGTACGGCGACCCGACGGAGAAGTAGTCCCACACTCCGGGGAGGGCGGCGTGGGAGTAGGCGGCCGCCGGAGCGCCCGCTCCCCCGCTCCAGCTGAGCACGCCGGTCGCCTCGATGGGGATCCCGCCCACCGACAAGGGGACCGTCACCGGGACCTGCAGGGTTCCCTGGGCGTCGCCGGTGTACGGGAGGACCGTGCCGTCGCAGTCCGCGAGCGCGGACCAGTACGGGTCGTACGTGGCGACCGACGAGCCCTGCGGGGTCGTGTACGTCGCGAGCGCCGGATCGACGCCGTTCGAGAACTCGACCGACGGGGCGCCGGGGATCGTCGACCGCTCGTTGAGGTCGGTCGACGCGTTCGGCAGCGGTAGCGAGAAGGAGGTCGAGGCCGAAGCGGCCCCGGTGCCGACCACGGCGACGTACGGCTGGGTGCAGGCGCCCTCGGAGGAGAAGACCCCGGACACGTTGTGGACGGAGTAGACCGTCCAGTTCAATGACTCGCCGATCCCGCCCGGCTCGGACCCCTCGGTGGCGAACCCCAGCGTGCCGGACGTCGCACCCCCCGGCCATGGGTCCGACCGCACGGTCAGGCTGCCGGAGCTGAAGCGGAAGGTCGGACCCGCGAGCGAGAGATTCGCCCACGCCTCGCCGCCGTACGGGGCGTTCACGACCGCGAGCGGGGTGTCGAGCTCCCCGGTCGCCTTCGGCGAGCCGAGCGCGCAGTACGTATGGAGGCCGAGCACGACGAGACCGCCCGCCACGACCGCGACCGCGACTACGACGGCCACCACGATCGACCCGGGGATGGGCCGGCGTGTGGTCCCTTCCGAGCCCGGCATGGTTCCTCGGGGCCGGAGGGCGGATGGCCCGCCGGCGCTTGAAACCTCGCGGGTGCCCTCCACGGCGCCGGCCCCTACTTCCCGGGAGGTTCCTCGCCCCACGTCGACGCGCCGCCGTCCACCGTCACAACGGTGCCGGTGACCCAACGACTGTCGTCGGAGACGAAGTATCGGATGGCGCGGGCGACCTCCCACGGGCTGGTCGCGGTCCGGTCGGTGAGCGCGATCGGACCGTCGACCGCCGGAGGGTCCTCCGGGATGTCCCGACCCATCGAGCCGGGCAGCACGGCGTTGATCCGGATCCCCTGGGACCGGTAGTCGTGCGCTAGTTTCGGCACGAGGTCGACGAGCCCCCCTTTCGCCGCGCAGTACGACGCGCTCCCCGACCAGCGGACGGCGAGCGCCGCCGACACGAACACCACCGAGCCGCCGCCCCGGTCGATCATCGGCGGGATCGAGGCCCGTGCGACCCGGAACACCGGGTCGAGGTTGCCCCGCAGACCCGCGTCCCACTCTTCGTCCGACATCTTGTGGAGCAGTCCCTCCCCGCCGTGCCAGTGGCCGACGTTGATCGACGCTGCGTCGAGCCGACCGTGCTCTCGGATCAGGTCCCGTACCAGCCCATCCACGTCGCGCTGGTCCGCGACGTCCGCGGTCCGGCTGTGGACCTTCCAGCCGCGCTCGCGCGCGTGCCGTTCGATCGGAGCGAGCGCGTGGTCGGTCCGCGCTACGGCGACGACGGTCGCCCCGTCGGCGGCGAGGAGGGAGACCACCGCGGTGCCGAGTCCGCTGCCGACTCCGACCACGAGAACGACCTTGTTTTCGAGCGTCATCGCGTGGGCCGAGCCCGCCCGGCCTCTTCCGCTCTCCGTCCGCGGCCGGCCCGGCTCATGTAGCCGCCCCGGCATCGCGGGCCCGATGTCCGCGGACGATGCCCACACGGAGCTGGAGCAGGTCGATCGGTACGAGTTCACGGTGGTGTTCGCGGACGCGCCGTTCCCCGGCCTCACGGTCGACGAACCCCCACCGGTCGGCCGCGACGCCGGGCCCAACCCGGTGCAGTCGCTCGCGATGGCCATCGGCCACTGCATGAGCTCGACGTTCGTCAACACGCTCGAGCGGGCGCGCGTCGCGGTCGGCCCGATCCACACGACGGTCCGGGCGACCATCGGCACGAACGACCGCGGCCGTCGCCGCGTGCGCGAGCTCTCCGTCGACCTCCGGACGCAACCGCTCCACGAGGAGGACCGGGCCCGGTTCGACCACTGCGTCGAGATCTTCGAGGATTACTGCACGGTCTCGGCAGCGGTCCGCGAGGGGGTCCGGATCGCGAGCCACGTCGGGCCCCGCGACCCCCCGTCGTAGCGAGCCGCGCGGCGCACGGTCAGGCGGTCGACGGGGCCGCCAAGAGCGTATCGAGGAGCCCGATCGGCGGGCAACCGAACCCGAGCAGGGTGTCGTGGAACTGCTGGAGGCTTCCGGAGAACCGGCTCTTCAGGAACCGCGAGCGGGAGTTCAGGATCGCGAGCTTACCGAGCGTGTAGCAGAAGTACTCGGGATTGAACGTCCCGCGGACCGCCTCGCGCTCGGCGGGGAGGTGCTCGAAGTGCGCCTCCCGTTCGAACAGCTGCGTCGC
>JASHWZ010000167.1 GCA_030043865.1 Thermoplasmata archaeon
CGACGAGCTCGAGCAGCTCGGGGTCGCCCGGCGCGTACGGGTATCCCTCGTACCGGCGCTCCCGGATCGCCTCCTCGAGCGCCCCCCGCACGACCTCGGGCGGGACCAGGTGGTTCGTGTTCTGCGACAGCCACGCGACCTCGTTCCGCCGGGCGTGAGCGTAGCGGAACGCGTCGAACGGCATCGCCCCTTCCCCCCGGGACCGTGCGGGCGCGCGGCGCCTTAACGACTGCGGTCCGACGAGGGCGCATCGCCCGTCGCCGGGGGCCCGGCCTCCGCGAGGAACGCCGTGACGATCCCCATCGACTGGGGGACGAGCGCGACGCGGCCGAACCCCGCCCGGGCGAGCGCTGCGCGGAACGCGGGGCGCGGCGGGAGCCGGCGCAGGGACTCGGGGAGGTACCGGTACGGGCCGGCGCTGTCGACCGCGGCGCCGAGCCACGGAACGACGTGGTCGAAGTACGCGTGGAAGAGCGACGCGACCGCGGGCGTCGAGGGCTCGGTGATCTCGAGGATCAGGAGCACCCCGCCCGGGCGCAGGACCCGGCGCATCTCGCGGAGGGCGGCGTCCAGGTCGACCAGGTTCCGCACGAGGAACGCGTTCATCGCGAGGTCGAACGCCGCGTCCGCGAACGGGAGGGAGAGCGCCGTCGCCCGCCCGTAGCGGACGGCGGCCGACCCGGTCGGGGTCCGCCGGCGGGCCTCGGCGAGCATCGCCGCCGTGAAGTCGACGCCGACCACCTCGGCGCCCGGGAAGTGGCGGGCCGCGAGCCGCGTCAGCTCGCCGGTGCCGCAGCCGAGGTCGAGCGCGCGCCGCACGGGACCCGGCGCGCGGAACCGGTCGAGCGCCCAGAGCGCCCGGGGACGCCAGAGGAGGTCGTTGCCCAGGGACGCGACGTGGTCGAACCGCTCGTAGCGTCGGGCGATGTGCGCGAACATCCGCTGCACGTCGCGTTCGAAGGCGGGGTCGCGGCGGTCCGGGTACGGCGAGCCGTCCGGCGCGACCGCCCGAACGCCGCCCGCGTCCGCCATTCCGCCCTCGACCGGCGGGGCCACCTTAACGGGGACGGTCGGCGCCCTCGGAGAGGGCGGCGGCGAGGGCGGCGACGCGCACGGCGAGGTCGCTGCGATTGGCGTCGAGCCCCGCCTCGCGCGCTTCCGCGAGCTTGCCGCGAGCGGCGGGGAGGTCGCCCCGCGAGTACGCGACGTGCGCGAGGCGGAACAGGACCTCCGACACCTCGGGCTCCGCGTTGAGCTCGCGCGCCTGCCGGAGCGCGTCGGCGAACTGCATCTCGGCCCCGTCGAAGTCGCGGGCGGCCTCCGCGATCAGTCCTCGCGCGAGGGCGAGCTGCTCCGCCGCGAGGCGGTCGCCGAGCGGGACGAGGAACGTCTCCGCCCGCTCGAGCCCCGGACGGGCGCGCTCTGCGTTCCCGAGTTCGGCGTGCATCAGCGCGAGGTTGAGGTAGCAGTACCCGATCCAGATCGGCGAGCGCGAACGCTCCGCCGCGTCGATCGCGGCGTCGAGGCCCCGGAGCGCGTCGTCATGCCGCCCCGAGGAGTAGAGCAGCACCGCCCGGTTCATCAGCACCCGCGCCCGGGCGCCCAGGTCCTGTCCCGAGCCGAACAGCTCGGCCGCCTGCTCGTAGAGCCGCAGCGCCTCGGAGAACTTCGTCTCGTCCCGCAGCAGCATCGTGTTCGCGACGTCGACGAGGGCGTGGCCCCGCTCGATCGACGTCCCCTCGCGCTCGGCGATGTCGAGCGCGAGCCTAAGGTGGTGCTCGGCGTCGGAGAGCCGGCCCAAGCGCCAGTAGACGATCCCGAGCACCCGGTGGGCCGTCATCACCTCGCGGGCCGAGCCGACCCGCTCGAGCCGGCCGTACGCCTCGCGGGCCAGCGCCTCCGCCGACGCGAACTCGCTCTGGTCCTGACGGGTCTGCGCGAGCCCGAGCAGCGCCCGCCCGAGCTCCGCGCCGAGCTCGGGGCGCGGCCGGGCGAGCGCGACCGCCTCCGAGAGCACCTCGTCGGAGCGCCGGAGCTCGCCGAGCTCGTCGAACGAACGGCCGAGCTCGACCAGGATGTGCGCCTCGCGCGCCGGGCTCCGGTCGGCCCGGCGCCGTTCCGCCTCGAGCGCCCGCTCGAGGTGCGGGACCGCCGTCTCGAAGGCGAACCCCCGCATGGCGCTCAGCGCGGCGCGGAAGTTGTACTCCGCGGCCTTCGCGTCGTCCCGGCCGAGGTAGAACTGCCGCGCGAGCTCGTACTCGCTCGCCTGACCCCGGGCCTCGAGCGCCCGGCCGACCCGCCGGTGGAGGAGCCGCCGGCGGGTGTCGGTGAGCTCGCCGTACACGCGGGCCCGGACGCCCTCGGTGACGAACTCGACGATCTCGTCGCCCTTCTCCCGAAGGAGGCCACCCGCGACCAATCGGTCGAGGCTCTCCGTGACGCGCTCCTCGTCCATCTCGGCGATCGCGACCAGGTTCGTGAACGCGAACTCCCGGCCGAGGAGCGCGGCGTACGTGAGGGTTCGACGCTCCCCCTCTCCGAGGCCGAGCACGCGCGCGAACAGCACCTCGTTCAGGTCGGTGGGCCCGCCGCCGGCCGCGGTCGACGACGCGGCGCCGACGCCGGTGGTCGACCGGACGAGCTGCTCGACGAACAACGGGTTCCCCTCCGTCTGCGCGTGCCAGCGGAGCACGTCGGCGGCGTCCGCCGGGATCCCGCGACGGACCCACTGCGCGAACTCCGCGACCTCCGCGATCGTGAGCGGTCGGAGCGGGACCGTGCGCACGGTCGTCGAGCGGGCGAGCGACTCGATCGGCTCGCGGGCCGGTCCCGGGATCCGCGTCCCGGTCGCGATCGTTGCGATCAGCGCGATCCGGTGCTGCGACAGCTCGGGGACGAGACGGGCGAAGAACTCGATCGATGCCGCGTCCGCGAAGTGGAGGTCGTCGACGGCGAGGAGGACCGGCTGCGTGCGGGCGAGCTCTCCGAGGTATTGGATCACGGTCGCGTAGAGCTCCTGGCGCACCGACCCGATCCACTCGCCCGGGGAGTCGAGCGGCGTCAGGACCGTCGCGAGGCCCTCCGACTCGGGCGCCGGCTCCCCCCGGTCCGCGAGGTGCGCGAGCGCCCCCGCGTCGTCGCCGGGGTAGGGCGCGAGGAACACCGGCACGGCCGGCTCGCGCTCCTCACCGGGGCGGTCGACGCGCGGCGTGCGCTCGGCGGAGCGGACGAGGTCGCGCAGGAGCGAGAACGGCTGCGGGATCTCGACGGGCAGCGCCCGCCCCTCGAGCACCCGGAACCCGCGGTGCCGGGCGTGCTGGATCGCCGTGCGGAAGAACAGGCTCTTGCCCGCACCGTCGTCGCCCGACAGCAGGAGGCCCTCCCCCGTCCCGCCGCCCGCCCGCTCGAGCGTCCGGTCGATGTCGGTGACCGCTTCGCCCCGGCCGAAGACCGGCGGGACCGACGAGCCTCTCGCCGCGTCGACCCCGCGCATCGAACGCTTCGACGGGGACTCCGGTAGATAACCCAATGGCCGCGTTCAACGGCTGGGCGTCACGTCGAGGGGGCGCCGGGGGCGGGGGTAGCTCCCCCCGCGTCGGGCGACAGCGCGAGCTGGCGGCGGAGCTCCTCGACCTGGGCGGCGAGCGCGGGCTTGAGGTCGCTGACGCCGAGGTTCGTCGCGGCCCGGAACGCGTGCCGCGACCCGTCCCAGTTCCGCGTCTTGAGCCGCAACCGGGCGAGATAGAGGTACACCTCGGCCTCGTCCGCCCGCAGGCGGAACCGCCGGCACGTCTCGATCGCCCGCTCGTAGGCGTGCTCGGCATCGTCCCACTGGCCCTGCTTCTCCGCGATCAGCCCGCGGTTCACCTCGACCTGCTCGAGGCCGAGGTCGTCGTTCAGCCGCTCGAGGAGCCGCCCCGCCTGCTCGTTGTCGCGGGCGGCCTCCTCCAGTTGACCGAGCGCGAGGCGGAACTCGACGCCCGAGAGGAGCGCGCGGCCGACCGACCGGGAATCGTGGGCCCGGTCGCCCATCTCGCTCGCCCGTTCCAGCTGCTCGAGGCCCTCCGCCGGTCGCCGCTCCCCGAGGGCGACCCCGAGGTTGTGGTAGGCGCGCGAGAGCTCGACCCAGTCCCCGGCGCGCGTGAGCCGGTCGATCGCCCGCTGGTACCAGTCGACGGCCTCCCCCTGGACCTCGGGCCCGAGGAGCGCGAACGAGTTGCCGATCTCGATCGCGAGCTCCCCGACCATCCGCGGGTCCCGGTCCTCGCCGAGCGCCTCGAGGGAACGCATGCTCTCGTCGAGCGCCTCCCGGTAGGCGCCGCGGTGGAAGGCGACCCGCCCGAGCAGGCGGTACGTCCGGGCTTCGCCGATCCCGTCCCCCGCTGCCTGGAACGATTGGAGCGCCTCCATCGCGAGCCGGCTCGCGGTCTCCACGTCGAGCTTCTCCCGCGCGACCTCCGCCCGGGCGAGGAGGAGCCGCGCCCGGACCCGCGGCTCCGCGCTGCCGAGCCGCTCGAGCGCCGCCGTGAAGTACCGGTCCGCGGCCGCGAAGTTCGCGGTCGAGTAGTAGAGGTCGCCGAGCCCCGCATCGACCTCGGCGAGCTCGTTCCGATGGTCGCCCGGCGCGGACTCGAGGTCGACCCGCACGCGCTCGAGGTAGTGGGCCGCCGACTCCGGGTCGTCCGCCGCCCGGGCGTTCTCCGAGGCGAGCCGGTTGTACGTCCGGGACTTCTCGGGCACCTTGCCGAGGAAGAAGTGTCGGCCCAGTTCCGCGACGACCTCCGCGGACGGCGTCGGGTACATCCGCTCCATCGCCTCGGCGATCTTCCGGTGGAGGACCCGGAGCCGGCTCTCGGTGAGCGAGCGATAGATGCGGGCCCGGAACTCCTCCTCGACGAACGAGAACCGGTCGCCGCCGACCCGCTCCCGCAGCACGCCCAGGTGCACGAGGTGCTCGAGCTGCTCGGCGAGCCGCTCCTCCTCGAGGCCGATCGCGGCGACCAGCAGCGCGAAGTCGAACTCGGAGCCGATCGAGCTCGCGTACGCGAGGATCCGGTGCTGCTCGGGGGAGAGCCGCTCGAACGACGCGCCGTCGGCGCCCGACGCCTCCCCCCCGGTGGGAGTCCCCGGCATCGGGACGGTTCTAGTCCGAGGCATCGGTTAAAACTGTGGCTCGGCCTGTCGGTGCCCCGGCGGCGGATGCCCCCGCCGAAAACCCGCAAGGGTTATCTAACGAGGTCCGGGTCAACGGGGCTCCATGGCGGATTCGTCCGACGCCCCGGCCGCGCCCGAGCCCGCGCGCTTCCGGGAGATGTCGCTCGTGCGACGGGTCTCCTTCTGGGGGTTCGCGTCGCTGGTCGTGCTCGCCGTGGCGTTCTACGTCTGGTGGGGCGTGTCGTTCGGGGTCTGGATCGACAACGGGGTCTACGCGGTGTTCATCACGCTGCTCCTGTTCGGACTGTCGGGCATGTGGCTGATGCTGCCGAACCCCCCCGCCCCCGCCTCGCCGCCGTCGTAGGGCGGCCCCGACCCGCTCAGAGCGGGCGACCCGCGACCGCCCAGCGGCTCCCGTTCGTCGCGCCGCAGGCGACGCACGGCCCCGGGTCTCCGAGCGGCGTCGGCAACGGCTCTTCGGGGGTCCCGAGCAGCGCCCCGTCGATCGCCGTCTCGATCCGGTGGCCGCACTCCTCGGAGCCGCACCAGGCGACGATCCGTACCGTCGTCGAGCCGGCGAGCTCGGCGAGCGACGTGGCGGTCGAGAACGCGGCGGCGAACGCCGCGTCGGCCCGGGCCCGCAGGGCCCGGTCGAACTCGGCGAGCCGCTCGGCGACCTCGTGCTCGAGGCGGTCGAGCGCGACCCGACCCTTCGTGCCGAGACGATCGACGCTCGTGAGCGAGCGGGAGTCGGCCTCGCGCCGTCCGACCTCGAGCCGGAGCGGCACCCCGGCCGTCTCCCAGCGGTAGTACTTCGCGCCCGGTCGCTCGTCGCCCCCGTCCAAGTGGGCGCGCAGGCCGTGCCGGTGGAGCCGTTCGGTGGCCTCGGTCGCGGTTCGGAGCGGTCCCTCGCCGGCCTCGGAGCCCGGGATCGGAATGACGACCACCTGGTAGGGCGCGACGGCGCTCGGGAAGACGGCCCCCTTCGCGTCGCCGTGCACCGCCACGATCGCGCCGAGGAGCCGCTCGGAAAGGCCGAACGTCGTCTGGTGGACGTACTGCTGGGAGCCGTCCGGTGCCTCGTACCGGATCCCGTACGGCCGCGAGAAGTTCTCTCGGTAGTGGTGGATGCTGCCGAGCTGCAGCGTGCGCGCCTCCCCGACCGGCGCGTCCAGGGCGACCGAGTAGAACGCGCCGGGGAACTTGTCCCACTCGGGCCGGCGGATCGGCAGGTACGGGAGCGCGAACGCCTCGGCCATCCGGCGGAACGCGGCGAGGTTCGAGCGCACGCGCTCGGTCGCGTGCGCCTCGTTCGCCTGGCAGGTGTGCTCCTCGAAGAAATGGATCTCCCGGACGCGGATGAACGGGCGCGTCGTCTTCGTCTCGTAGCGGAACGTGTTCACGATCTGGTAGACGTTGAGCGGGAGGTCCCGGTGCGAGCGGACCCAGACGGCGAAGATCGGGTACATCGCGGTCTCGCTCGTCGGGCGGAGCACGAGCGGGATGTCGAGGTCGGTGAGCCCACCCTTCGTGACCCAGTAGAC
This sequence comes from Thermoplasmata archaeon, assembly GCA_030043865.1. Taxonomy (GTDB): domain Archaea; phylum Thermoplasmatota; class Thermoplasmata; order Lutacidiplasmatales; family UBA184; genus Lutacidiplasma. The sequence goes on from JASHWZ010000167.1 coordinate 6,699, forward strand.
CTGGGCGTCGAACCCCTTGATGTGCTCCCGCTCCTTCGCGAACTCCGTCGACGGGATCAGCGCCGGGAACTCCACGGCCGCGGAGCCGGTCGCCTCGATCTCGCGGACGAGCACCGCGTCCAGCTGGCGGCGCGCCCGGAAGCCGTACGGGGTCCAGACGTTCATCCCCTTGACGGGGTACCGCTTGTCGGTCAGCTGGGACGCTTCGACGACCGCGAGGTACCAGTCCATGAACGCCGTGCGCTTGTCCGGTAGCTCGGCCATCGGTGCGCCGAAGGGGGCGTCCGGTACGTAATAGCGTGTGCGCCCGCGCGACCGCCGGGCGCCGTCCGGCGTGTCGGCGTTCGCCGGAGCACCCGAGCCATTATGCTCCCGGGGGACCATACTTCGCGGGCCATGCGCCTGGTCGTGTCGATCGACCGAGACGACGACCTCGGCCGGAAGGCCTCGGTGGCCGGTCCGGTCGTCGGACGGGCGAACGTCCTGGACGCCGCGGTCCGTCTCGGCACCGTCGACCCCGAGGACTCCGACGCGAACGCGCTCTTCGCGGCGGTCAATCTGTTCGACGAACTGAAGGGCGCGGGCGAGGAGTGCGAGGTCTGCGCGCTCACCGGGGCCGGCAAGGTCGGCGTCCTGTCCGACCGGCGGGTCGCCGACCAGTTCGACGAGGTGCTCGCGCGGACCCACGCCACGTCCGCCTACCTCGTGAGCGACGGGGCGGAGGACGAGTTCCTGTTCCCGATCCTCGCCTCGCGCGTCAAGGTCGACGGCGTGCGCCGGGTGTACGTGCGGCAGAACGCGAGCATCGAGTCGACGTACTACACCGTCGTCCGGGCGCTGAAGGACCCGAAGCTCCGGGCGAAGACCGTGCTGCCGATCGCCCTCGTGCTCCTGATCCTCGGGATCGCCGCGGCCGCGAGCGTCGTGATCTGGGGGGTGATCGGCCTCGCGATCGTGCTCGGGGTCTACCTGATCTTCTGGACGTTCGACATCGACGAGGCGATCATCGACTCGGTCCGCAGCGCGTCGACCGACATCCGGCAGGGGTCGGTCGCCTTCGGCTTCGGCCTGTTCGCGATCGCGCTCGTCGGCGTCGGCCTCCTCTCGGGCTACAACAGCTACTACGCGAGCCACGCACCGCCGCTCGACCGGATCGTGCTGTTCCTGCAGTCGGCGCTGCTCTGGTGGCTGATCGGGGCGGTCGTCTGGGAGTGCGGCCGCGCGATCCGCCGGACCCTCTCCCGCGGACGGTTCCCGCGCTCGTTCGCGGTCGCGACGACCTCGATCATCGGGATCGGCTTCGTCAGCTTCGGGATCCTCCTCCTCGTCCAGTACCTCCAGGGGGTCAGCCCGTCGACCCAGCTGCCGGTCACGATCGGGCTCCTGGTCGCGGGCTTCGGGCTCGTGATCGGCGCGGGCGTCCTGCAGCAGTACTTCAAGAGCCTCGCCGCGCGGTCGATCGTCGAGCCCGTGGCGCCGAGCTGACCCGGGCGCCCCGGCTCAACCGAGCGGCACGTACCGCGCCACCCGCTCGAGGTCCGCGCGCGGTACGTCGAGGCCGCACGCCTCGCGCAGCGTCCGCCGGATCGCGTCGACGCCACGTCCCCGCTCCGCGGCCCGGGTCGCGAGCTGGGCGAGGTCCTCCCAGTAGTTCCACGGGAAGACGACCCAGACCCACGCGGTCCGCGGGATCTCCTCGGCGAAGTACGTCGGCGTGAACTTCGAGTGGGCGATGTGGAGGAACGTGGCGCTCTCCAGGCGACGCGGGTGGGCCTCGCGGACGTGGTCGACCGCGAGCCGGAGACTGTCCCCCGTGTCGGTGATGTCGTCGACGACCAAGGTCGCCTCGTCGGCGACCGGCCCGCTCAGGCCCTCCGCGAGGGTCGCCGCGCCGTCCGGGGTCGCGGTGACGCCCCAGTGCTGGGCGCGGAGCGAGACGATCCGCTTCACCCCGAGGCGGTCGGCGAGGAGCCGTGCGGGGACCCATCCCCCCCGGGTGAGCCCGACGATCGTGGTGGGGACGGCGTCCCCGTCGCGCACCGCCGCCGCGAGGCGGTCCGCCCAGGCGTCGACGTCGTCCCAGGACGCCCGGCGGCAACGCGGCAGGTCCGCCATCGGTCCCGGCCGGGTCGGCTGGTCCCCTTACGGGTAGAAGCCCCGCATCCGGGTCGCGTCGACGACGCGCTGGATCGCGAGCACGTATGCGGCCGTCCGGTTGTGGACGCCCTTCTCCGTGGCGATCCGGTGGACATCCCCGTAGGAACGGACCATCGTCCGCTCGAGCCGGGCGTTGACCTCCTCGAGGCCCCAGAAGTACCCCTGGATGTCCTGCGCCCACTCGAAGTAGCTGACCGTGACGCCGCCCGCGTTCGCGAGCACGTCGGGGAGCACGTGGACCTTCTTCTGGAAGAGGATCGTGTCCGCCTCGGGCAGGGTCGGCCCGTTCGCCGCCTCGGCGACGATCTTCGCCTGCACCTTGTCGGCGTTCTTCTTCGTGAGCTGGTTCTCGAGCGCGGCGGGGACGAGGATGTCGGCCTTCGCCTCGAGGATCTCGTCGTTCGAGATCGCCTTCGTGCCGGGGAAGCCGACGACGGAGCCGGTCTTCTTCTTGTACTCCTCGACCGCGTGGGGGTTCAGCCCGTCGGCCTTCCAGATGCCGCCCTTCGAGTCCGACACGGCGACGATCTTCGCGCCCTGCTCGTCGTAGAGGATGTTCCCCGCGACGCTGCCCGCGTTCCCGAATCCCTGGATCGCGACCGACGCGCCCTTCACCTTGAGACCCGCGTCCTTCGCGGCCTCCCGGATGACGTAGGCGCACCCGCGCCCCGTCGCCTCGCCGCGGCCTTCGCTGCCGCCGAGGCTGATCGGCTTGCCCGTGACGACGCCCGGCACGGAGTATCCCTTCAGCATCGAGTACGTGTCCATGATCCACGCCATCGTCTGGCTGTCCGTGTAGACGTCCGGCGCCGGGATGTCCATCTCGGGGCCGATGATCGGGGCGATCTCGCTCGCGAACCGACGCGTGAGGCGTTCGAGCTCCTCCCGGGAGAGGTGCTTCGGGTCGCAGACGACCCCGCCCTTCGCTCCGCCGTACGGGATGTCGACGACCGCACACTTCCAGGTCATCCACGCGGCGAGCGCCCGCACTTCGTCGAGCGTCACCTGCGGGTGGTAGCGGATCCCGCCCTTCGTCGGGCCCCGGGCCATGTTGTACTGCACGCGGTAGCCGGTGTAGACGCGGTACGACCCGTCGTCCATCCGGACGGGGAAGTTGACCGTGAGCTCCCGCTTCGGGTGCTTCAGGACCTCGCGCACGCCGTTGTCGATCCCGATCAGTTCGGCCACGATGTCGATCTGCTGTTTCGCCGTCTCGAACGGATTGATGGAAGAGCTGTTCGGCATGGTCAAATCCCCCTCGGGGGCTGCCGCGGGACCCGGGAACCCCTACTTGAGCGT
>JASHWZ010000022.1 GCA_030043865.1 Thermoplasmata archaeon
CTCCGGCGCGTCGCCGCGGTCGACCCCGAGGGGGACGTCGACGAGACGAAGCGGAACGTGCTGAAGTTGCTCGCCGTCGCCGGGATCGTCGGGGCGGGCGCCGGCGGTCTCGTCGGCGGGACGCTGCAGTACGTCCAGCCGCCGGTCGTCGGGATCTCGAGCTACCCGCTCACCCAACTCCTCGACGTCGACGGCTCGGCCCTGACCGTCGACCGGGTCCAGAACGAGTACAACGTCGCCACCGGGGAACTGTACCTCTTCAACTATCCGCTCCGGAACGAGCCGAACTTCCTGCTCAACCTGTCACCGGCGAACGGCGAGGAGCCGAGCGCCTCGAACCCCGGGGGGTGGAACGTACCGAACGGGATCGGCGACCACGCCTCGATCGTGGCCTTCAGCGCGATCTGCCAGCATCTCGGATGCCCAGCGCCCGCGATCGCGTACTACCCGCCGGGCACCTGCCCGAAGACGTTCAACACGCCGAACATGGCGAATCAGCCGTTCTACATCCACTGCTCCTGCCACGGGTCGACCTACGACCCCGCCAACTCGGCGAACAACCTCACCGGCCCGGCGGTGCTCCCGTTGCCCCAGGTGCTCCTGAAGGTCGTCGACGGGAACATCTTCGCCTACGGAGAGACCGGCCCGCCGGTCAACGGGCACCTCAACACGCTCCAGGGAGACTACGGCGTCGGCACCACCTCCCAGCTCGCCAGCGAGGGACCCGTGATCGCGTGCTTCTTCGGGCCGACGTCGTGAACGGAGGGTCGAGTGTCGTTCTCGAACTGGTACAACCGGACCCTCAACCAGATCTGGGGGTTCGTCGAAGACCGGACGGCGATGCGCAAGTGGGCGCTCCGCCCCCAACCCGAGTTCACGTTCAAGCCGTCGTACTGGACGGGCGCGTTCGTCGTCAACGCGTTCCTCTACCAGGTCGTCTCGGGCATGCTCCTGTTGCTCTACTATCAGCCGAGCACCAACACGACGCTGACGGCGTGCGGCCAACCCGTCGGGACGCAGTCGGTCGCTCCCGCCGCGTGGTGCTCGACGTACTACATCGTGCACTCGGTCCCGATGGGCCAGCTGCTGCTGTCGAGCCACCTGTACGGCGCCTACGCGATGATCTTCCTGATGTTCGTGCACTTCTACCGCGGCTACTACCTCGGCGTCTACAAGGCACCTCGCGAGTTCTCCTGGATGGTCGGGACCCTGCTCCTGATCACGACCCTCGGGATGGGGTTCACCGGCTACCTGCTCCCGTACACCCAGATCTCCTACAACGCGACGAACGTCGGGCTCGTCCTCGCCCTCCGCCTCCCCACGGTGGGCCCGCTCCTCGGGCCGCTGATCCTCGCGGACGGCACGAGCCAGGGCCTGCTCTCGCGGATGTTCGACGCCCACGTGCTCCTGTTACCGCTCGCACTGGGCGCGCTGCTCTACGCGCACATCGCGCTGTTCGAATCGCACGGGATCGCCCCCCAGGCGACCAGCGACCCGCTCCAGCGTCGGAGGTTCACCGAGAAGGACGACAAGCAGGGCGTGCCGTTCATGCCCCACATCTTCTGGTACATCGCGAAGTGGGGGCTGCTCTACACGGGCGTCCTCCTCGGGATCGCCGCGCTCTGGCCGTGGACGCTCCCGACGTACGTCGGCAACCTCGCCGCCGCCGCGACCGTCACCGAGCCCGACTGGTACTTCCTCTGGCTGTTCAAGTTCGTCGATTTCGTCGGCGTGACGCCGGTCCTCGCGATCGGGATCACGACCGTCCTGATCGTCTACGTACTCTTCCTGCCGTTCCTCGACCGGACCAAGCGGACGCACCCGCGGGACCGGCCGCTGTTCATCTGGCTCGCGACGAGCCTGCTCGGCTTCTTCATCCTGATGACGGTCTGGGGCGGCGAGACGCCGGGCCTGCAGATCTCGACCCTGCAGATCGCGGAGACGCTCGGCCCGGTCTTCGCCGTCAACGCGGTCGCGACCCTCGTGTTCTACTGGCGGTACCGCCGCAGCTACCTCCGCCGGCTCGCGGAGCGGGAGGCGAACCTCGGCGGCCTGCTCCCCGCTCCGAACCCGTCGCTCGCGCCCGGCCCGATTCCGTCCGCCGCGGAGGTGAAGGGCATTGACTGAGACTCCCGCGACTCGTCCGACGTGGAAGACCGGCACGCTCTGGGGGATCCTCGGGCTGTTCCTCGTGATCGGCACGGCCGGCGCGGCGACGTTCGTCTACGGCGTGCTCGGCCTCGCCGCGGGGGACCTCCTCTACTCGATCCCGCTCGCGGTCGGCGCGCTCGTCGCCGTTCTCGCGTTCCTGTTCCTCGCCGGCATCCTGTACCGCGTCGACCGCTACCGCGGCGCGACGCAGCGGAGGGTCGAGCTCTTTGAGTAGCGTCGCGATGGACCCCGACGCGCTCGAGCTCCGCCGGCTGCGCCGCCGCGTCCTCGACCTGTACGACGCGGTCACGTACCTCATGCTGATCGGGATCCTCGTCCTGATCGTCTACTGCATCCGCTTGGGGCCCCTCACGAGCCCGGGGGCCCAGGAGTCGTTCGGGCTCGCCGTCGCGCTGATGTTCCTCATGTCGGCGCTGATCGTGCACTTCGTCGACCGGACGTATCGGGTCTGGCCGCTCGGCCGTCGGATCACCCCCACCCCGCCCGGGCCGGTCTCGCCGCAGGCGCAGGCCCGGTTCCTCGCCGCGCTGATCTTCGCGATCGCGGTCGCGGCGTGCGCCTACGTCGTCGCGGGGTTGCTGATATGAGCACCCTCGCGGCCCTCGCCGAGCCGATCACGATCATCGTGCTGATCGCCGGCTTCGCGGGCTTCCTGATCTGGGTGTTCTTCTACCACGGGACGTGGGCGGTCGCGGCGATCAAGAAGTGGCTGTTCACGACCGACCACCAGCGGATCGGCCTGATGTACATCGCGGTCGGCATCATGTTCTTCTTCATCGGCGGGATCTACGCGACGCTGATCCGCACGGACCTGGGCGCCGTGCAGGGTCTGGGCCTCGACCCCCAGACGACCCTCGGCATCACGCCGGACGTCTACTCGACCCTGTTCACGATGCACGGCGTGCTGATGATCTTCATGTTCATCATGCCGACGCTCGCCGGCTTCGGCAACTACCTCGTCCCGTCGATGATCGGCTCGCGGGAGATGGCGCTCCCGCGGATCAACGCGATCGCGTTCTGGCTGATCCCGCCCGCGGGCGTGATCCTGATCCTGTCGAACGCGTACGCGGGCTGGACCGGCTACGTCCCGCTGAGCCTGGAATCGTTCGGGCCGAACCCGTACGGGGTCGACCTCTGGATCCTCGGGCTGCACATCCTCACGATCTCCTCGATGCTCGGGGCGATCAACTTCCTCGTCACGATCCTCAAACACCGCGCGCCCGGCGTCCACTACTGGAACATGCCGCTGTTCGTCTGGGCGACGCTGATCAACTCGGTCCTCCTGATCTTCGCGCTCCCGTCGCTCTCGATCGCCCTCACGTTCGTCCTCTCCGACCGGAACTTCGGCACGCACATCCTCGCCGCGGTCGACGGGACGCCGCTCGGCGGAGCGCTGCTCTACCAGAACCTGTTCTGGTTCTTCGCGCACCCCGAAGTCTACATCATGGTGTTACCGGCGTTCGGGATCGTCTCGACGATCATCCCGAAGCTCGCGCGCAAGGACATCTTCGGCTACGGCGCGATGGCGATCGCGCTCGGCGCGTTCGCTGTGCTCTCGTTCGCGGTCTGGGAGCACCACATGTTCGTCACGGGGATCTCCACCGACGTCCGGTTCGTCTTCATGCTCGCGACCTTCGCGGTCGCGGTCCCGTCGGCGGTGAAGGTGTTCAACTGGATCGCCACCCTCTGGGGCGGCCGCATCTGGATGGCGGTCCCGATGTGGTTCTGCCTCGCGTTCATCACCGGGTTCATCATCGGCGGGCTCTCGGGGCTCTTCCTCGCGTCGATCCCGATCGACTATCTCTACCACGGGACGTACTTCGTGGTCGCCCACTTCCACTACATCCTGCTCGGCGGCACGCTGATGGCGATCTTCGCCGGGATCTACTTCTGGTTCCCGATCATCACGAAGCGCTGGTACAACCAGAGCCTCGGGCAGCTGCATTTCCTGCTCACCTACGTCGGCGTGAACGTGCTCCTGTTCCCGATGTTCATCCTCGGGGCGGAGGGGATGCCCCGGCGGGTCTA
>JASHWZ010000168.1 GCA_030043865.1 Thermoplasmata archaeon
GCGCCGGTTCCTTTCTCTCGTCGTCGAGGACGCGGCGGCGTACGAGTCGGTTCGCTCGGCCCGACGCGCTCGGAAGGACCGGCCGGGGGATGCCCCGGCGGAGGCGGCGTACCTGACGGCGGTCCGGGGAGCAGCGGCGGTCCCGCTGGAGACGGCCCGGTTGGCCCAGGAGCTCGCAGTCCGTCTCGAATCGATCCGGGGCCGGACCAAGCCCGCGCTCGCGAGCGACCTCGTGACATCCCTTGCCCTGTTCCGGGCCGCGACGGAGGGAGCACTCGCGAACGTCGCGACGAACCTCGACGACCTTCGGGCGGCCGGTGCGCCGACGGCCGAGGTTGAGGCCGAGCTCGCGCGTCTCCGTCCGAAGGGGTAGCGGGCGTGCCCGACCCTCCCGAGGCGGAGCACGCCGTTCGGCCCGCGGTCTGGGTCAACTGCGCGGTCTCGGCGGACGGGCGGCTCGCCTATGCGGGCGGTCGTCGCGCACGCCTCTCTTCCGCGGAGGACCTCCAGAGGGTCCAAAAACTACGGGCCAACTCGGACGCCATCCTCGTCGGCGTCGGGACCGTGGTCCAGGACGACCCGTCGCTCCGGGTGCATTGGGACCTCCTCGGCCAGCCTCCCGGACGGTCGCCGACGAGGGTGATCGTCGACTCCTCCGGACGCACGCCTCCGACCGCGCGGGTCCTCGATGGGTCGGCCCCGACGATCGTGGCCACCTCGGAACGATGCACGCGGGCGTTTCCGTCCGGCGTGCACGTGGTCGTCGCCGGCGCGACGCGCGTGAACCTCGCCGCGCTGTTCCTCCGCCTGCATGAGCTCGGGGTCCGCCGGCTGATGGTCGAGGGGGGAGGGGAGATCCTCGCGAGCGTGTTGCGCGAAGGACTCTGTGACCGGCTCACGGTCTACTACGCGCCGGTCGTGATCGGGGGCCGAACGGCCCCGACGCTCGCCCGGGGAGACGACCCCGGGGACCCCGAGAGCGTCACCGCGCTGCGTCTCGTCTCGCTCGAAGCGATGGGCGAAGGGTACGTCGCGACGTACACGCCGGCCGGCGGGGGCGCACCCGTTAAACCCGACGGCGACTCCCCGCCGCCCGAGGCGCCCCGATGAAGCTGGTCCACTTCACGCTCGCCGACCAGTTCCATTTCGGCATGATGACGGATGCCAACGAGTTCATCGACCTCGACACGGCCTGCCGCGATTACTTCGGCGTCAATCCCGTGAAGGGGGCGGACCCGAGCCGCTTCCGCGACATGCAGCAGTTCTTCCAGGGCGGGGCCGAGTCGGTCCAGATCACGAAGAAGATCCTCGAGTACATCGACCGGCGGCGGAAGATGGGGTGGACGCCGCGCGCTGCGACGGGTGCGCGGTTCCTCTTCAAGCCGGAAGAGGGGATCAAGCTCCTCGCCCCGGTCGTGCGGACCGCAAAGGTCTACTGCCTCGCGGGGAACTCGCGAAGCCACCTCGCCGAGCAGAAGAAGGAGCTGCCGAAGCAGCCGTACGTTTTCACTCGGTTCTTCAACAGCCTCGTCGGACCGAGCGAGTCGCTCGTGCTGAACCCCGCCGGCACCTTCCCGGACGTGGAGCTCGAGCTCGCGGCCGTGATCGGCCAGCACGGTAAGCACATCCCGGAAGCGAAGGCGATGGAGTACGTCGCGGGCTACACGGTCGCGTTCGACATGGGCTACCGCGACCTTCAGTACCCCGCGGGCGGGCCGATCGACTGGGTGATGGGCAAGGGGTTCGACGCGACGATGGCGGTCGGGCCGTGGGTCGTTCCGAAGGAAGAGGTCGGCGACGTCTACCCGCTCCGGATGGAGCTCAAGGTGAACGGGACCGTGCGCCAGGCCGGCGACACGAACGACTACGTCTTCCGGATCCCCCAGATCCTCGCCCACCTCTCGACCGGCATCTCGCTCGAGCCGGGCGACCTGATCTCCCTGGGGAGCCTGGGCGGAGTGCCCGGCTACGAGTTCGGGAACGAGAGTCGAAAGCTGAAGGCCGGGGACTCCGTCGAAGGCGCGATCGAGAAGATCGGGCGGCTCGTGTCGACCGTCAAGGCCGAAGCGAAGCCTCTCCCCGTAGTACCAGGAACAGCGCCTGCGACGTAGGCACCTCGCCTGACCCTCCGGCGGTTCCCGCGAGGCCCCCGCCCGGGAACGGGTAGCGGACGTCGGCCGTGAACTCGACCGGGGTCCGGGCGTCCGGCGCCGAGGGAAGCACCGCATCCCGGAACGGGTCGAAGTCGTCGAGTCGGTCCCGGGTCAGCGGGACGGCTCGGAATCCGGTCCCCCCGTGGATCGACCCCGGCAGCCGGATCAGCCGATGGATATCGGTCGTCACGGGCGCGTCGGTCTCTCCCTGTACCTCGATCGAAGCCTGGGCGACGATGGCTTGCAAGAGCTCCTCCGGCACCCCCTTGGGAAAGACCTCGAGCGAGAGATGGGCCCGGATCCGTTCGGCGCCCCCCTCGTCGACCAGCATCTTCGCCCACCGCCGAGCCTTCGCGGCGGAGAGGCCGGCCCGGAGCATCCCGTCGACCGCGCTCTCGCGACCCTGCTCCTGCCAGCGGCCGAGCAGGTCGAGCACCGCGCGCGTGGTGCGACCGGGCCAGCCCGGGGTGTCGGGGGCTACCAGCGATCGAGCCTTCGGGGGCGCGCCCCGGCTGCGGGCGCCCCGGGGAGATTCCCCTCCGTCCTCGGGCCCGACATCGGCGCCCTCGCGCCGGGCGACGACGGCCCGCATCGGGTCGACGCCCGTGCCGAGCACGTAATCGACGAGCTCCCGACGCTCGGGGCTCGAGAGCGACGTGAACCCTTCCGCGCGCACGTGCACGTGGTAGCCGCGGCCGCCCGAGAAGACCAGCGAAGTCGTGGCGGGGTCGATGCCGAAATCGCCGAACAGGAAGTCGTCGACGAGCGACACGAGCCGGCGCTTGACCAGCGCGAGCTGGCCGGCGTAGTCCAGCTCCGCCGCTCCCCGGAGGTGGTCGGAGTCGAGGTCGAAGATCAGGTCCGCCCCGAGCCACTCCTTCGCCGTCATGTTCGCCTCGGCGGGTCGGCGGTAGTACGCCGACGAGTAGTAGACGTGCCGCGGGACCTCGCGGGCGAGGAACCGCTCGAACTC
>JASHWZ010000169.1 GCA_030043865.1 Thermoplasmata archaeon
ATCGTCGCGTGCGCGATCTCGTCCACGCTGCGGAGCGCATCCTCGGTGATGCGGTAGCTCACCCGGATCTCGGACGCGACGAAATTCTCGACGATCATCACGAAGATGCCCCGGTCGATCGTGCCCGCGACACACGCGCCCGGACCGTGCGTCCGATAGTACTCCGGTAGGTCCGTGCCCCCGCCGGCGAACGTCACCCGGAACGGGGTCCTTGAGACGACGACCGCCCGGTCTCCCATGCGTCCGCCCGCGGGCATGCGCTTCGGCAGAAATGCCTGCTGCTCCGGCCGTCGGTGGGGGACTTTATATCTCCCACCAACGCCAAAACCCTGCTCGGGTGCCCCTCCCCGGTGTCCGAGGACCTTAGGGCCGGGAAGGAGAGCGGGCCGCCGCGAGCGGGTCCGCCCCGAACGAAGGACCTGCGGCTCAGCTATCGCGCGCCGCGGGCGACCGACCGGGCCGAGTGGGACGCCCTCGTGGACGCGACCCCGGTTGCTCCGGGGATCACGCAACGGTTCGATTCGTGGATCGTCGACGCGGAGGAGGGAATCCAGACCTCGTTCGTCATGATACGAGACGAACAGAAGCGGCTCGTCGGGGGCGCGCGCCTCACGATCGAGCGGCGGCTACCCGCCCGGCACCTCGAGATGATCGGGGGACCGCTCTACCTCCCCGAATACGAGGACCCGGTGCGCGCGCTCGTCAGCCGGGCCGTGCTGGAGCGAGTGTCGGTGGTCGACAGCGGCATGATCCGTCCCAGCGCAGGTCACCTCTGGCGCCTCGAGGAGTTCGGGCTCCACCGAATGGCCGTGCCGGCGGAGACGGTGTTCATCGACCTCCGTCCGTCCGAGGAGCAGCTCTGGCGAGCCGTGGACCACTCCGTTCGACAGGGCGTCCGGAAGGCGCGGGACCGCGGACTCACCGTCCGGGAACTGACCGACGAGCGCGAACTCGACCGAATCTACCCGCTCATCGAGCGATTCGGGCGCAATCGCGACTTCGCGATCATCAGCGAGAAGCGGCTGAAGGCGATGCATCGGCTCTTCGGCCCGACGGGGCACTGGCACATCCTCCTCGGGGAGGCCGGCACGACGCCCGCGGGCGTCGCCCTGATCTGGGTGACGAACCAGCAGTCGGGTCTCCTGGTCCTCGCGAGCCTCCCAGAATACGCCGGCGTCCAGTTGACGAGTTTTCTCGCGTGGGAGTCCGTGCGTCGCAGCAAACTCTACGGCGCGACGTCCTTCGATTTCCTCGGGATCCCCCCGGCGGAGAGCGGCCTCGCCGGGGTGCGTCGTTTCAAGCTCAAGTGGGGTGGACAGGTCGTCATCGGAGAGGAGTACCTCGAAGGCGTCGTCTTCCGCTCGGTCACCGCCCTGATGCGGCGCTACCCGAAAGTGTTCCGTCCGGTCCTGATGGCCAGCGGTCCGTTCCGCGGCGGTATCCGGTAGGCGCCTCGCGCGCCACGGAACTGTGCTACCGCCGATACGGCGCGATGGGCGAGGCGATGGCAGCGGCCGCGGCCTCCGCGGGCGGTCGGCCGGGTGCTCCCGCCCACCGGACGATCGGCAGGAGCGGGCTCGCCCAGCGCGGGAGGTGCCGTTCGAGCTCTCGGGTCGCTTCCCACGGGAGCGCCCTCAGTCCCCGGATCAGGAGGACGAAGACGACGACGCCGGCCGCGGCGAACAGCGGCACGAACGTGAGCGCGTAGTTCAGGAAGAGGAGGGGGACCGCGATCGTAAGCGCCATGCCGACCGAGGCCACCCAGATCGCCGCCATCGAGCGCACATCGAAGTCCACCAGCCCGGTCTTCCGGAAGATCACGTAGAGCACGACGAACGGCGCCCAGAACATCGACGAGTTGCCGATCGCCGCCCCGACCATCCCGATGTGGGGGACGAGGGCGATCGACAGCGCGGCGTTCGCGATCAGCGCGCACGAGGACGAGACCATCACGGCTGACGTGCGCCGGGTGCTGCTCGCGAGACAGATCAAGATCGCGAACGGGACGAAGGCCGCACTGATCGAGAGCAGGACGGCCATCGGAAGGGCGGCGGGCACGAAGGTCGACCCGACGAGATAGCGGAGCAGCACCGGCCCGAGCGCCGCGACGCCGAGCGAGATCGGGACGAAGACGAGCACGATCAACGTGCTCCCCGTCCGGACCAACCCCGCGATTCCGTTCGACTCCCCCCGGCCGTAGAGGGCGGACATGCGGGAGATCAGGATCGTCTGGAACGGGCCGACGACGAAGAGGCTCGCGCTGGCGAACAGGATGGCGTAGTTGTAGATCCCGACCGTCGGCAGGTCGACGAGCGAGGCGAGGATCAAGCGGTCAATGTAGTACGTGCAGGTCGTGACCAGGGCCGACACGACGAGCGGCAGGGAGTACGTGAAGACTCCCCGGTAGAGCCCCGTGTACGTTACGGGTGCGGGGGTCCGGACTAGGGCCGTCGACCGGGTCAGCCGCTCGATGACGATCACCGAGGCAACGAGCTGGACTCCGGCGCCTACGATCCAGCCGAGGACGATCGCCTGAAGGTTATGATTGAGGGCGTAGAGCACCAGCGGCGCTCCGTAGACGCCCACGGCCCCGAAGATGACGACCACGGAGTAGGCGATGTACCGTTGCAGCCCGACGATCACCCCGCCGAGGTTCATGGCCACGACGAGGAGGCCCGAGAATACCGAGAGGAGCTCGATGGTCGCGAGGTCCCGACCCGAGTGGAACAGGAGGTAGCTCAGAGGAGCCGCGAGCCCGAACGAGATTCCGGCGGAGGCGCCCCCCAAGAGGACCCCCGTCACGTACGACATCCGGACCAGCGGTCGAGTGTGGGTCGCCCCTTCGCCTCGGCCCTGATAGAACGAAAGAAAGTGCTGAAAGCCCCGTCCGAGGCCCAGGGAAGCGGCGGTGCTGAGGATCAGCGCGAACGCCTGGAACACGACGACCGCACCGAGGTTGTCGAGGGTGAGGGCACGAGCGAGGTACAGATAGAACAGCGCTCCGGCGGCGGTCGTCGCGACCGTGCTCGCATAGACCCAGGTGACGCCCCCGCGGGGGATCTCGTCGGAGTCTCCCGACTGTTCGTTCACCCCGCGCCGACCTCCGCAGACAAAAGGCTTCCCGAAGCCCCGCCGGTCCGAGCCCCTACCGACCTCATCAACCTACGGGTGGGTCCGCGGAACGCGCAATATCGCGGGCGCGGGGCCGCCGGGAGCAGCGGGCCGCCGTGTCCCGAGGGCCGGTCCCGGGAGAATCGCTCCGGAAGAGACCCTCGGGACGGGCCGACATCGATTTTACCCAAAAGAGGACGTATTTCGACCGGCCGCGATGACCGAGCTTCCGACGTACAGCGTCATCATTCTCGCCTACAACCGACGGCAGTACCTGCTCACTGCGGTCGCCTCTGCGCTCGAACAGACGCTGCCTCGGGAGCGATACGAGGTCCTGGTGTTCAAGAACTTCGAGGACGCGGAGATTGACGCGTACCTCGCCGCCCACGACGTGCGCAACCTCACGTCCGAGCGGAACGCGCGGCCTCGGACGATGCGGACCGTCCTGGACGAGGCTCGCGGGGAGGTCCTCTGCTTCCTGGACGACGACGACGTTTGGAAGCGAGAGAAGCTGGCGCACGTCGATCGGGAGTTCTCGCGCGACCCGACCCTGGGCTACTTCCACAACGGGTTCGACGTGGTGGACGACGCGCTGCGCCCGTACGAGCGGTCCCCCTTTCCCCAGCCCTCCGAACGGCTCGAGATCCGTGCGGGCGACGTCCGGTCCCGTCCCGTCCCGGCCAGCGCGCTCCGGATCGGATTCAACTCGTCGTCGGTGAGCGTACGCCGTGGTTGGCTCGCCCCGTTCCTTCCGTCGTTCGAACATCGGGAGGCCGAGGTCTCGGACGCGATGATGCTCTGCGCCGCTCTCCTCTCGGGCTGGACCGTGCTGGCCGACCCCACGAAGCTGACCCTGTACCGGTACCACGACAGCTGGACCAACATCCTCCACTACTCGCCGGATTCGGTCGGTCCGATCGCGGATTTCGACACCATCAACTTGCGCCTCCTCTACATCATCGCGGGCCTCGCCTCCGGCAGCACGATCGCCCCGCTCGTGGCCGACGATATCGAGTACCTCCGGTTCCA
>JASHWZ010000023.1 GCA_030043865.1 Thermoplasmata archaeon
TCCCCGGCCATCGTCGGTCGTTCAGCGCCCGGGGGTCTTGACGGTCACGGAGGGGTCCGCCGGGCGAGGTAGACCGTGACGAGGTTGTCGAACCGGACGGTCCCCCCGAACTGCTCGTCGGCGATGCGGGCGAGCTCCGAGAGGAACCGACGCTGCTCCCCGACCGGACGGGTGCGGACGTCGGAGAAGCTCGACCAGAGCGCGACGACCTCCTCCGTCCGGAGCGTGAGGGGGACCCGGAACACCCGCCGCTCGACCGCCGAGAAGAGTCCGCTGGTCCGGAGCAGCTCGCTCCGACGGTCCTCCCCCCGAGGGCGCCCCCGACGGCGCCGCCCCTCCGCCCGCCCGGGCGCCGGTCGGCGACGGTAGAGCGGTTGGAGGGCGCGGTGGAACGCCGACGGGCGGTCGACGTCGCCGTGCCGGCTCCACCACATCGCCCACCAGCCCCCGGGGCGCAGGAGGCGGGCGACCTTCCGGATCCCCCTCCGTTCCCCGGTCCAGTGGAACGACGTCGCGGCGGCGCCGAGGTCGAAGACCCCCTCGGGCAGGACGGCGGACTCGAACGGGGCGAGGACGAGATGGAGGCGCCGCCGCTCGGGCCCGAGCCGCGAGACGAGGAAGCGCGCCATCCGCGGGTCCGCCTCCACCGCGACGAGCGGGTCGGCGCCCCGGCGGAGCAGCTCCCGGGTCGCGATCCCCGTGCCCGGCCCGACCTCGAACGTCGCGCAGCCGGGACCGAGCCCGCACCGTCGCTCGAGGAGGTCGTAGACCGCGCGCGGGTAGGGCGGTCGGCCCCGGTCGTACCCCGAGGGGTCGCCGCCGAACGATCGACGGCGCACCGAACGCGCGACGTACCGGGACATCGGACCGGCCGCGCGAGGGCCCGGCCGGGAGATGAGCTCGCGCCCCGGCCGGGGAGGGTTTTTGTAAGCGAAGGGGCTCGGAACCCCCACGGTCCGGGACGGCCCCGGCCCGCGTGAGGAGATGGGAACCTGGACCCCCGGATGGAGGCGGCGTTCGCCGAGTACGAACGGCGCACGCCCCGGTCAAAGGCGCTCTGGCAGCGGGCCCGGGAGTGGAGCCCCCTAGGGGTCCACTCGAACTACCGGTTCCTCGACCCGTACCCGTTCTACGTCCACCGCGCGTCGGGCGTCCATCTCTGGGACGCCGACGAGAACGAGTATCTCGACTTCAACATGGCCTTCGGCGCGCTGCAGAGCGGGCACGCGCACCCGAAGCTCCTCGCCGCGCTCGAGCAGCAGCTGCGGGACGGGAGCATCTACGGCTACGAGTGGGAGCGGACCCCCGAGCTCGCCGAGCGGCTCTGCCGCCGGTACCGGATGGCGAAGGTCCGGTTCAGCACGACCGGCCTCGAGGCGACGCAGCACGCGGTCCGGTTTGCCCGCGCCTACACGAAGAAACGCCGCGTCCTCAAGTTCGAGGGCGGGTACCACGGGTCGCACGACACGCTCTTGGTCGGCGTCAAGCCCCGCGCCGAGGTCGCGGGGGACGCCCGCCGGCCGAACTCGGCACCCGCGTCGCCGGGAATCCTCCCCGCCGTCACGTCGCACACCCTCGTCGCCCCGTTCAATGACCTCGACGCGACGCGCGCGATCGCGAAGAAGCACAAGGGGGACCTCGCCGCGATCATCGCGGAGCCGATCCCGATGAACATGGGGTTCATCCTCCCCGAGGACGGCTTCTTCGCGGGCCTGCGCGAGCTGTGCGACGAGCTCGGCACCCTCCTGATCCTGGACGAGATCAAGACCGGCGCGAAGTACTTCCACGGGGGCGCGGACCGGGTCGGCGTGCGGGCCGACCTGATCACGCTCGGGAAGTCGATCGCCTGCGGCGTCCCGCTCTCGGCGATCGGAGCCGGTCCGGGGATCCTCGACGAGGTCGGTCCGCGCAAGGTCGCGCACGCCGGGACCTACAACTCGAACCCGCTCGCGATGGCCGCCTGCCTCGCGTCGCTCGACCACATCTTGACCGAGGAGGCGCTCGAGCGGTCGTCGGCGCTCAACACCCGGCTCGCACGAGGTTACGCCGAGGTGTTCGACGACGCCGGGGTCACCGCCCACGTTTCGTCCGACGGGGTCTCGGGGACCGTCTACTTCACGGACCACCCGGTCCGCAACTGGCGCGACTTCCTGACGGTCGACGGGGACCGCTCGATGCTGTACTACTACCGGTCACTGAACCGGGGCCTCATCCCCTCCGGGACGGGACCGGACGAGCAGTGGACGATATCGGTCCAGCACACGGAGAAGGACGTCGACCGTCACCTCGAGATCCTCGCGACCGTGGCCGAGCAGCTCACGGGCGCTCCGCAGCCCGGGGAGATCGAGGAGTCGGTGTAGGGCGCGGGCGGCGCCTCGCGGTCCGCGCGCTGTCCGGGATCGTCGGAGTGGCCCGGGTGGCGCGGGGGTCGAGCGGTCCCCCGCTCCTCCTCCGAGGTCACCGCTTGGAGGCGGCCGACCGAAGGAACCCCCGGAGCGCCACGGCCGCGACGACCCCCGTCCCGGCGGCGACCGCGTAGCTCGCCAGCAACGCGTCGTAGAGCCACGGAACGTAGGGGAGGGCGCCCGGGTACGGCGTGACGCCGAACAGGAACTGCGCGAACTGGCCGCTCGTCGTGAACCCGACCTGTTGGTAGGTCGCGAGCACCCCAAGCATCGCGGCGATCGCGAGGAAAGGCCAGACGATCGCGCCGAGCGCGACGTACCGACCGACCGGCCGGGTGCCCTTCATCGGACCGACCCGTCCGCTCGCGAGCAGGGCGACGGCCGCGATCAGGGTCACGATGGCGAGGACGAGCACTCCGTACCAGTGCAGGTAGTAGCGCGCCGAGCTTCCGAAGTCGGTCTGGAGGTTCTGGTCGGTCCCGAGCATCACTGTCTCCAGGACGAAGGAGACGAGGAGCACGGCGGCCAGCGCGTCGAGGAGGCGCCGGGCGCTTCGCGAGTCGGTCTCGGCCGCGGGCCGCGCGCCCGCGGCTCCCGTGCGTCGTTCCGTCGCTGGAGAAGGCTCCCCGGTGCCGCTCATCGGGCGACCGATGAGACGCGTCAGGACACCCTGTTTTTGGTCCAAGGACGGAATCGTTTGGTCCAAAGACTAGGCGCCACGCCGGGATCACGCGGGGGCGCCCGCCGCCGCCGGCCCGTCCGCGACGACCTCGACCTCCTCCAATTCGACCTCCACGTCGACGTCGAGGGTGACGCCCTGGACGATGAACTGGATCGTCGGGCCGGGCAGGGTCAGGGGGAACGTCACCGCGGTCCACGCCGGGCCGTCGAGGGCGTCCAAGGGATACTCCTGGTCGAGGAGCGCTGGCTGAGCGAACGCGGACGCCCCGACCCACAGCACCGGCGTCGCTCCGGGGACGGCCGGCGCCCCCGCAATCGACGAGGCTCGGAGGAGGAGGGTGACCGAGACGTTGCCGGCCGGCAGGTCCCCTCCCGGTCCTTCGAAGAACGTGCCGAGGACACCCGGCGCGCTCGCGGCGACCCCGGGACCCGGGGCGCCCGGGGCCGAAGCGGGGTACCCGGCGTCCGCGTTCGCGAGGTTCGCGCCCGCGTCGGAGAGTGGCAGCGACGGACCCGGCCCGAACGCCTCCGCCGCGCCGCGATATCCAGCCTCGAAGAGGAGGAGCGCGCCGGCGCCGGACGACCAATCCACGCCCCGCACTCCGTAGACGGAGGTGTTGTACAGTTCACCGGCCAGCCAGGCGGGAACCGCGTCGATGCGGCTCTCGGCGATGAGGACGTACGGAGGCAGGTCCGCGGCGGAGAACGGAAGCGCGAGGAAGTTGTTCTGGGTCCAGAAGAACGAGTAGGCATGCTCGTCGTTGGCGACGAGCGGAAAGAGGTCGTCGCTCGCGACGACCGTGGCTCCGGCGGGGATCAGCTGCACCAGCGCCTCCGCCCCCGCGAAGCCTCCCGTTCCGCCGTAGGAGACCCGGTAGCCGGCACCGAGCCCCTGGTTCTGCATCAGCGGATTGACGGGCGAGAGCGCGATGTTCACCGCCACGAGCACGGTCAGCCCGGCGACCGCCAGCGAGGACGGCCGAACGGAACGCCCCGGACGACCCGGAGGCCCCGCCGAGCCCGCCCCGGGGGCGGAGGGGCCGGCGACCGTCCGCCCGAAGAACCCGCGTCGCTCCAGGGTCCCGAGCCCGTAGGCGAACGCGGGCAGGAGGGAGACGGCGGCGACGAAGCCGTACTGGAAGCCGAGCGTAACGTAGTTCAGGTCGGCGCTCAGCATCGTGAACACGAACCACGGCAGGCTCAGCACGAGCGCCCGGGGTGCGAGGAACGGGACGAACCCGAGCAGGGCTACGACCAGGATCCAGTACTCGACCTTCGCGAAGAAGCCGACGCCGAGGTTCGCGACGGCGAGCCCGAGCGACGACGGAGTGGCGCCGATGACGTACCCCGTCGGCGCGACCGCGAGGGGGGACCGCCCCAGCACGGCGAGGAGGACGTCCGTCCGGAGGTACACGAGGAGGAGGTACACGACCGTGCAGGCGACGAGGAGGGCGACCGAGGCCCGGACCCGGGGGAGGGCGAGTGCGCGTCGGAGGTCCGCGACGACCGCCGCCACCGCGGTCGGGCCCGAGAGCATCCCGCGCCAGCGCCGCCACGTCGTCGCCGAGGGGATCAGGAAGAACGCCCCGACGAAGAACAGCAGCACGGGGGCGAGCTCGAACGTCGCGCAGGCGACGGCGACGACCGTGAACCCGGCGGCGTACCGCGCGCGCTGCCACAACAAGACGACCGTGAAGATCTCGACCGGCAGGAACGCCTCGGCGTGAAAGTCGTACAGGTTCGAGGAGAGCGTCGGGGCCCACGCGAGGAAGACGACCGCGGCGGCGAGGGCGAGCCACGACGAACGGGTGACGTCCCGGGCCAGGAGGTACAGCGGGACCGCGGCGAGCGCGACCACGGCGGACTGGACCGCGAATAGGGTCGCTTCCGTCGGCAGGAGCGCGTAGAGCGGGACGATCAGGTAGAGCAGCCCGACGGTGTGGACCTCGAGCAGCGAATGGAACCCCCCGGTCTCGAGGTCGGCGGCCTCGTAGAACGGACGGCCGTGCGCGGTCGACCAGAGCGCCTGCTGGAAGATCCCGAGGTCCCAGGTCGTGGTCTGAAGCTCCACGGCGCGGAGCCAGGAGAGGGCGAACGACACCGCGAAGTACACCGCGACGGCGAGCGCGAGCCAGGCGGCGGGCGACGGTCGCCGGATCCTCCGGCGCCCGGGCTCCGATCGGCCGGGCGGGCCGGGGTCGGCGCGCTCCGTCACCCGACGCGTCCCTCCCGGCCCACGCTCCGCGACAGGGTCATGAGGAAGTGGTCCCCCAGCGCCCGCAGCGGCCACCGTCGGCCCCACGAGCGGTCCCAGCGCTCGAGCGTCGGCCACCGGCGGCCGAACCGCTCGGCGTACCCGACGAGGTCCGACGGAGGGAGGAGCGCCGGAACCGCCTCGACCCGCTCGACGCGGAACCACGGAGCGAACCGTCGCGCGAACTCCCGCGGCGAGTAGGCGAAGACGTCCACGCAGAACCTCGAGGTCCCGACCGGCACCGGCGAACGGGCCCGCCCGAACGCCCTCCGCCAGCGCCCCGTGAGCCCGTAGCCCGCGAGCTCGAACAGGCACCAGCGGTTGTAGACACCGGCGACGAACGGAGCGCTCGGCCGCACGAGGTCGTACAGCGCCGGAGGAACACGGTCGAGCTCCTCCTCGCAGTTCATCGCCCCGTACGTGGAGTAGGCGCCATCGAACGCGCCCTCGCTCCCGACGACGCCGAGGTCCTGGAGCTCGGCGGCCCGCAGGTGGACGGTCCGGAGGGATTCGGCGACGCCCTCGGCCCGCGCCTTCGCCCGCACGACCTCGAGCATGCGGGAGGAGATGTCGACGCAGAGGACCTCGTGGCCGTCCTTGAGGAGCGGCACGGTCTCCGTCCCGGACCCGCAGCCGATCTCGAGCAGGCGGTGCGCGTTCACGAACGCCCGTCGCAGTTCGGAGAGCGACCGGTCCCGGAGGAGCCGGTTGACGCGGTTGCCCGTGATGTGCCGGTCGTAGTCGGGCGCGACGTTGTCGAACTCGCGTTCGAGCCACTGGCGATAGCGGGCCGCCGGGTCGAGGGGGGCTTCGGATCCGTCCGGGGCGATGCTGAGCACGCGCGCCGGGCTCGCGTACCATCGCGCGAAGCGCTCCGCTCCGTACTTCTCCCGGAAGCGCTCGCCGACCCGGCGCTTCTCGGCCGGGTCCGTGACCAGCTCGGCCCGGCCCTCGACCTCCCGCCCGGCCAGGGCGACGCGGGCCGTCCCGTCGCGCAGCAGTTCCGTCGGCCAACGCGCGGAGCGTTCCCGGGCGATCAGGAAGAGGCTCCCGCCGTCCTCGACGAACCCGAGCGGCCGCCGGCCGGTCGGGGCGACCAGCTCGAGGTGGTCCGGCGGCGCCATCGGACGGGCGCTCGCGGGCGGCGGGCCCCCCTCAGCGGGCGTGCGCTCCCCCCTGCCACCGAGAGCTGCCCGGGGCGGCGAATCGCAGGTCGAGGACGTCCCCGTGCCACGCTCCGCGGAACGTGCAGCGCCGGCAGACGACCGCGCCCGCGTCCTCGACCCGACCGAACGCGGCGTGGCACCGGGGGCACGCCAGGATCTCGGAGAGGGGCGGGAGCGGCTCGGCCGGGCCGGCGGGCACCGCGAGCAGCGCGAAGCGCATCGGGAAACCCGGAGCGCCGCCGAAGGTCGTTCCGAGACGAACGAACAGCCGGGTCGGAACATGGCGCATGAGGTAGTACTCCTCGAGACCCGAGACCATCTCTCCGCGGCACTCGAACCCCGCCGCCCGGGCGGTCGCCGCGAACTCTTGGCGCGGGCCGACGTGGACCGGGAACGGGTCGGGCGGGAGCTCGACGTGCCGGGACCGAGCGAACGTGATCGACCGGAACGGGACGCCGGGCGACGGACGCAGCGCCCGCTGGACATCGTTGACCAGCGTTCCGACCGACGGCCGCGGGTTGTAGGAGACGAACAGTCGGGCGGCGGGGCGGAGGACCCGGCGGAGCTCGGCCATCGCCGTCCCGGCGTCGGACAGGTGGTGGTAGACCCGGACCATGCTGGCGGCCGTGAACGCGTTCGCGACGAACGGGAGATGGTAGACGTTCGCGGCGACGCGCCGGGTGCGACCCGAGCCGCCGTCCCGGGGGCGCAGGCCGGCGAGGCTCGTGAGGTCGAAGTCGGTGACGACGACCTCGCGCGCCATCGCCTCGAGGGGCGCGAGCAGGCGGCCGAAGCCCGCGCCGAGCTCGAGGAGCCGGCGCGGGTCGGACGAGGCGAGCGCCGTCGTGAGCAGACCGCGCTCGACCTCCGTCACCTTCTCGCGCCGGTGCCAGAGCGCGGCGAAGTCGAACCCCTCGTAGTCGCTGATTGCCTCCGTCCCGGCGGTGGCGCTCATCGGGCCGCCGGGACCCCCGGGGCGCCGGCCCGCCCCTCCTCGGACCGGGGAACGGGGGCCGCGTCCTCGTAGAGGAGCCGCAGCCCCTCGAAGCGGTGCGAGGCGAACGCCAGTCGGCGACGACCCGTCTCGGTCCGGAACCGGGCCTGCGTCCGCCCGTGCCGGTTCGCTCGGGCGTTCCGGAAGAGTCCCCCGAGGTGGAGATAGGAGGCGAGCAGGGGGTACACCGCCCCGTTCAGCCCGCTGACCAGCGACGACGCGGGCACCGGGGCGATGCGCCCGGGCGTCCGGCATCGGGCGTCGTAGAGGCGGGGGAGCTCCGCCCGCATCCAGGAGGCTTCGGAGAGAAGCCCCCGATAGTAGTCGTCGCCCCAGAGGATCCGGACGCTGAGCGCCTCGCGCGCGAACAGGAGGTCGCGCCGCACGGAGAACTCACGGGCGGCGAGCTCGTCCTCGAGCACGTAGTTGAGGCAGACCGTCGGCCGGGGCGCGCCCGGCGGGCCCGGGCCGACCCGGCGGAGCGCGAGATAGGCCCGCGCGAGGAACCACCAGAGGGCGTTCGACCGGGTCACTACGAAGAGGTCGAGGTCGTCCCCTGCGCGGGGTTCGCCGAACGCGACCGACCCGCTGACCCCGACGCAGCGCACGAGGTTCCGCGCGAACGACAGCGGACCGTTCCAAAGCCATTCCGCGTAGCGGAGGTACGCCTGCTCTCGCGCCTCCCGGCCCCGGTCGGTCGACGGAGGGGCACCGGAGGCGAACACCCGCGGGCCCTCGATCCGGGCGAGCTCCGGCCGCTGGGCCAGCCATTCCTCGAGCTCGCGGACGCTGTCGGGTCCGTCCTCCGGCAACAGCTCCCGGAGCCGGTCCAGCGGGAGTCCGGAATCGAATCCCCGGGCGACCCGGAGGAGCGACGACACCCGACGCTCGGTCGGCGATGCGGGGGCCGGGGCGACCGCCCGCGGCGACCCGGTCAGCTCCCGAGCCGTACCGTGCGGCGCCGGGCGGATGCGCTGCCACCGGACGTGGTCCGCTCGGGGAGGGAGCCGGTCCCAGGCCGCGAGCAGGCCGGCCGCGAGCTCCCACACCGTCAACTGGAGAAACTGTCGCACTCCGTCCGGTCGGGCGAGCGTTCGGCGGAGGAGGCGGACGGTCGGCCCCGGCCGGACGAAGAGCTGCTGCGGGATCGAGGCGGGACGAACCCCGAGCGCCTCGGCGATCTGGTGGTTCCCGACGTGGATCCGCCGGCGCTGGCGGAGATGGTCCGGAACGGTGGACGGGACCTGGATCGCGACCTGCGCTCCGGGAGCGTACCAACCGTTCCCATGGTGCTGCGCCAGCCAGACCGCCAGGTACGCTCCATCGTTGATGATCCCCTCGGGCACCGGAGGGACGGTGGGGAGGCTGACCAGGAGCAGCTCGTCGGAGAGGTGCGAGCCCGTTCCGTCGGCGAGCAGTTCCTGGTGGAACTCGTGATGGAGTTCCCACATCGACCGGAGCATCGCGTCCAGCGGTCCGGTCGACCCGGGCGGGACGACCGGGCGGGCCATCACCGCGAACGGAGCGACCTTCCCGACGGCGGTCTCCACGAGACGCGCGACGGCGTTCGGAGCGGCCCGCGCGTCCGAGTTGAGGAGGACGAGCGCGTCGCCCGTCGCGCGGCGAAAGACCTCTCCGAGGGCCCGGGCCTTGCCGCCCCGGTCGGCCTCCTCGACCACCCGGATCCGCGGCTCTTCCACCGCCAAGGACCGCGCGATCGCGACCGTCGCGTCCGTGCAGCCGCTCGCGACGATCCAGATCTCCTTCCAGCGCACGCCGTCGGGCAGGCGCTGGTCGAGCAGCGAGCGGACGGCCCCGCGCAGATGGAGCTCCTCGTTGTGGGCCACCACGCCGGCCGTGAGTTGCCGGGGCGGGGCGAACGGGACCCCGTCGAGGCCGAGCCGGGGTCCCGCCATCGTCCGCTCCGCCCCGGGTCAGACGCCGCGCCGACCCGGACGCGGACCGCGCGCCTTCGAGGAGCGACGACGCGGGTGGGCGCCGGCCCCTCCGGGGGCGGTCATTGGTCGTCCCGGTCGACGTACACGAGGTCCGACGGTCGGCGGCGCAGGACGCGGGCGCCCACCGCTACTCCGACCACGGCCAGCGCCGCGGTGCCGCCGACCAGGAGCAGCTCCGGGGTCGGGATGCCCGCGATCGACGAGGGGAACAGCACGCGGACCTCCCCCGAGTAGTTCAGCTCCGCGAACGCGCCCGCAGTAGCGCCGAACACCACCGTGACGGCCGCGGACGCGGAACTCCCCGCGACCGTCGGCGTCGCCGACACGTTGGTCGCGTTCGCCCCGCCCGCGTTCACCCCGGCGGTCGAACCACCGGCCCACTCCTCGAACGTGGCCCCGGTGGCGATCGACACACCGGAGACGAGCGACGCGGGCGCGACGCCGAGGGCGAGCCGTTCGCTATCGGGGAACGACGGCCAGAACGCCAGCGTGAGCACGAGGTGATCGTTGTCGGCTTGCCACGGCCAGTTCGAAACGGCGAGATCGGTCGCGACCAATTCTTCCGGTCCCGACGGAGAGCCCGCGTAGGCGGGGAGGACGTAGTCGACGCGGACGCTCGCCGAGGGGAGCATCCCCGGAGCGGAGGAAACCGTGATCACCGGAGCTGCCGCCGTGTACTCGAGGTCGTACGCGTCCTCCGTGGAGAGGTTCTGATAGGTCCACGCGGCCGAGGAGAGGTTCGAGCTGGCCACGAGGTCGCCGGCCGGGTCGACCTCGGAGATCGACGTCACGGTCACCGACAGGCCGGTCTGCGCCCGGGCGAGCGCCGAGACCGAGACAGTGGGCAGGGACGCGTCGAACTCGCAGAGCACGAGGCCGTTCGACCAGTCGATCGCCGGATCGGCCCAGGTCGACGCCGGCGCCACGCCGGCACAGGTGAGCAGGGTCGCGAGCACCAGGACGCCCCCGAGCACCGCCCCGGAGCGGAGGCTCCCCGGTCGACGAACGCCGATGGCCCCGCGGACCGACGCATGGCGCCTCATGCTCGACACCCCTCCGATGAGCCCGGTCGGGTCAGGCCGTTTTTGGTCCAAGGACGAAAACGGTTGGTCCAAAAGCTAGGCGTCATGGTCGGAACAGCTCGGACCAGGT
>JASHWZ010000170.1 GCA_030043865.1 Thermoplasmata archaeon
GATTCGTCTGTGTCGGATTGATACCGCCCAACGTTGCGGCCGCGACGAAGCCTCCCGTGACAAGGAGGAGGGCCACTACGGTTCCGGCAACCACTGCGCGCCGCGCGATGATCTTCGACATTTGAGGCTCCCGAGATTTCGAATGTCGATGCGAGGACTATGTATTTATACGCATTGATACGCATGAGAATTTCGCGTCCACCCGTTCCACCCTGCCAACAAGTACAATTGCCTGCAGCGCGCCTTTCTTTGGTAAGGGTGAGGGAACCTCCGCTCGATGACGGGATCCACCGCTTCTGTATCGGAAGGGTCTCGAAGTTCGGAGGAGTCTCCCTTCTGGGCGAGTATGCCCTTGATGGCCCTTACCGCGCTTCTCTTCCTCAGCGCGTTCGTCCTTCTTGCCGTAGAGCCCAGGATGAGTGTCGGAAGGTTCCCCTTGTGGAGCCTGCTCTTCACGCTCGGCATCGTGGCCGCGATCGGCACGACCATCTCCTGGTTCTACGCGTCCGACGACCTCGAAAGTGAGCCGGCCGAATCCGCTCCAGCCCCCACACCTGCCGCTCGTCGCGCCGACTTCGGCCGTCCGCTACCCGAAGTGGGGGCTGGGGGGAGCTCGGGCCGGTCCGCCCCAGTGACCGCGACCCCGAGCACCGCCCCGTGGGATGAGGATGTGCTCCCTCCCGTCGTGCCGCGCGGACCGCGGCCGGTGTTGACGACCCTCGATGATCCCGGGGAGATCGGCCGGGCGCTCGAGGAGATCGCGGAAATCCAGCGACAGCTCGCCGCCCGCCCTGCGGGGTCCGTAAGGGCAGCGACGGCGTCGGCTCGGGCTTAAGACCGTCGGGCGGCCTGCGGCCCCGATGGATTTCACGGGAGTCGCCTCGGTCGACGCGACGTCCCTCCGCTGGCTCCGGCGCGGGGAGAAACCCCTCGAGTTCGACCTCCTCGCGGGGGACCAAACGCTCGGCTCGCTGCGGTGGAACGAGGGGACCGGCACCCTAGCGACCGCGCAGACGAAGGGCGCGGTCTGGACGCTCAAGCGGGTCGGCTTCCTCAACCCTCGGGTTACGGTGCGGGCAGAGGGCTCCGAGGAGAACCTCGCGCAACTGACGGTCCATCTCAACTATCATCAAATCGAGGTGAAGGGTGGAGCCGCCTTTCGATTCCACCGGGCGGGCGTTCTCGTGCCGGCGTGGAAGGTCTATCGGGACGACGGGGCCGAACTGCTGCATGTCGAGCCGGTTCGGGAAGGTCGACGGCTCGCGGGCGGCGCGGTGATCTCCCCGACGACCGCTACAGGGCTCCCCGAGTTCGCGCTCCTCGTCGTCCTGAGCTGGTACTTCATCGCCCTCGCCTGGTTCGAGGACGAGGCGCTGGCGACGCTCGAAGGGCCGGATTCCCCGACCCCTTCGACGACGACCCCGCGGAGTTAGTCGCTCGAGACCGACTTCTTCTCGAGCTCGGTGAAGCAGGCGGAGCACAGGTTGTGCATCCGCTCCCAACCCTCGGGCGGAACCTGCGTGATCCGCGAGATGACCTTGCCGCACTGGTCGCAGATCAGCTGACCGTCCCGGATCATCGTGATATCCCGCGTCCGAGCGAGCGAGGGTACAAAAGTCGTAAGGG
The DNA here is from genome assembly GCA_030043865.1 of Thermoplasmata archaeon. Taxonomy (GTDB): domain Archaea; phylum Thermoplasmatota; class Thermoplasmata; order Lutacidiplasmatales; family UBA184; genus Lutacidiplasma. Next base: position 1,627 of record JASHWZ010000170.1, read on the forward strand.
TTCCGTCACGAACGCGGCGTCCCGAGGGCGGCGAGAAGCCGGGGGATCATCACGTCGTACCGGGGCCCCTTGTCGAAGTGGCCCCCTTCGAACTCCTCGAACTCGACCTTCGCGCGCTGGCGACGGAACGCGGCCGCGAGTATGCGCGCGCTGACGTCGAGGCCGAACTCGTCCTGCACGCCCCCGTCGAGGAACACATATGCCAGTCGACGCGCCGCGTCCGAGTACGGGCTCCGCTCGACCATGCGCACGGGGTCCCAGGCGAGCCAGCGACTCCAAACGTCTTCCCGAAGTGCGCCGGTCTCGAGGTCGAACGGAAGTTCGAATCGCCCGGCTTCGCTCTCGATCGGTGAATAGCAGGACGCGTAGGCCAGCGTCGAGAGGGTCTGAGCGACCGGGCTCGCAGGCGTGAATCGTCCCGGGATCTTCTGGAACGTCGCGCGGAGGAACGCTTCGGGCCCCCCGGCCCGGCGCAACTCCCGGAACGCGGCCGGGAAGTCGCTGGGATAGCAGTACTCGAAGTACGCGTCGCCCGCGTCCGAGCCGACGGCCGAAAAGAGGTCGGGGTGGCGGAGCCCGAGCACCAAGGCTCCGTACCCCCCACTCGAGGTTCCCAGCGCCGCGGTCGGTCCGGTGCCGTACCGTTCCTGCACCCACGGAACGATCTCCTGCACTACGTAGTCCTCGTACCGGCCGGTGGCGGTGGAGTTCAGGTACTGGCTCCCGCCGAGCGTCGTGAGGCAGTCCGGAGCGACCATCACGGCCTCCGGCGCCCGCCCGGTTCGGATCAGCCGGTCGAGCCGACCTACGATCGTGTCCTCGAGGAACCGGGGAGGCTCGAAGTTGGTCCATCCGGAGCCCGTGTACCCGCTCAGGAGCACCAGCAGCGGCCGGCCCTTCGTCGTCCCCGAGGGTGGGAGGTACACCGGAAGCCGGCGGTCGGTAGGGTCGTCCCAAGGGTTCCCCCGGAGGACCTCGCTCTGATGACGGTGCCAGTCGACCTTCCCCGCGAGGGGTCGGGGATAGACCTCCTCGCTGCGGGCTTCGACCGGGACGCGCCAGGAAGTCATCGGGCCGACCGGGCGGCAGGTACCTTGCCTTCAAGAGTACGTCGTAGGGTACGTCGTAGGAGGGGCGCTCGGGCCCGGAGACAGGTGCGCTCATCCCCTCCGCGCCCATCCCCGGAGGATCGGCGATGGAGCGGATCGGTCCGGACGCGTTCGACGGGGGCCGTTTGAAACGCCCCGGAACTTGGATCGTCGGGTTCCTCGCGGACTGGTGCCCGTTCTGCCGGTCGTTCCTCCCTCACCTCGACGCGTTGCGTTCGCTCGACGGCCCGGGAGTGTTGCTCGCCGACGTCACCGACGAAGGGAGCCCGCTCTGGGAGACGTTCGGCATCGACGTGGTGCCCACCGTGATCGTGTTTCGCGACGGCGCTCCTGTCTACCGTCGCGACGGGCGGCTCGGCCGGGGTCTCGGCGCGGAAGACCTCCGCGCGATCCGTGAGTCGGTCCCGCACGGTTAGCCTGAATCGACGGCGCCGCTCCGCCGCCGGGTCAGCGCTTTAGACCCAGGCCCAATCGCCTCCTGATGTCCACCAGCGCCGGGCCCACGCGCGGCGACGGCAAACCCGTCGCGCTCATCACGGGGGGCGGAACGGGGATCGGTCGCGCCATCGGCGCCGCACTGGCGCAGGACGGTCACAATCTCGCGATCGCGAGTCGCTCGTCCGAGCACCTCTCGGCCGGGGCGAGCGAGCTCCGGGGAAAAGGGGCGCGAGTGCTCGAGGTCCCCACCGACGTCCGCGTCCCGGAACAGGTCGACCGACTCTTCGAGGCGGTGCGGAAGGAGTATGGCCGGCTCGACGTGCTCGTCAACAACGCTGCGGGCAATTTCCTGGCGCCGGCCGAGAAGATCACGCCGAACGGTTGGCGGGCCGTCGTCGGGATCGTGCTCGATGGGACGTTCTTCTGCTGCCGGGCCGCGCTCCCCTTGCTCCGGCAATCCCCTGCGCCTTCGATCGTGAACATCATCGCTTCGTACGCCTGGATGGCGGGCCCGGGGACGGCCCACTCTGCGGCCGCCAAGGCGGGAGTCCTCGCGTTGACCCGAACGCTCGCCGTCGAATGGTCCCGGTACGGCGTCCGCGTCAACGCCGTCGCGCCCGGTCCGGTGCGCACGGAGGGGACGGACCGTCAGCTGTGGGTTTCGGAGGCGGTGGTGGGAGCGGTCGAACGGGGCGTGCCGATGGGTCGGTTCGGGACGCCCGAGGAGATCGCGGAGAGCGTCCGGTTCCTCGCGAGCCCCCGCGCGAGCTACATCACCGGCCAGGTGATCGCGGTCGACGGCGGCCAGTGGCTGGGCAAAGGCGTGATGGACCTGCTCGCCGCCGCGTTCCCGCCGGAGTCGAAGACGTCGTAGACGTCCCGTCGCGCTCAGGTGACGGGCACATTCCGTTCGAGCAGGAACGTGGTCAGCAGCCCTACGTACTGCGGCGGACGAACGAGGTGCGGGGCGTGCCCGACCTCGGGGAGCTCCACGAAACGGGCGTTCCGGAGCAGCCCTTCGAGGTCTCGCATCACGCGGTAGAGGAAGCGTGGACTTTCGCTCCCCGCGGTCAAGAGCACGGGGAGTAAGAGCTCCCGACACGCGTCGCGGTC
>JASHWZ010000024.1 GCA_030043865.1 Thermoplasmata archaeon
TCGATCAGGTACGGCTCGCTGAGCGCCTCCCGCGCCTCCGCGAGGTAACGTCGGGCGTACGCGTCGAGCCCCGGAGCCTCCGTCATCGGTGGATGCCCAGGATCCGCGACCCCTCGGAAATGATCCGCACCGGGAGCCGGGCCATCGGCGACAGGACGGCCGCTATTTGACGGCTGCGTTCGGGGGGATGGACGACGAGCAGAAATCCGCCGCCACCAGCGCCGGTCACCTTGCCGCCGAAGGCGCCGGCCTCCTTCGCGGCCGCGAAGAAGCGGTCGATCTCGGGCGAGGAGATCCCGCTCGAGAGCCCGCGTTTCAACTGCCAGCCTTCGTCGAGCACCGCGCCGAGCCGGGGCCAGTCCCGCCCAACGATCGCGGCGCGGGCGTCGGCCGCGAGGTCGCGGATCCGCAGGAGCGCGTCCTTGTTGGATTCCGTCCGAGCGTCCTGCTCCTTGAGGATCCCCTGCGACCGGCGGGTCACTCCCGTGTAGAACAGCGAGAGGTGGTCGGAGAGCGCCTCCCGGTCGCGGGTCGAGATCGGGAGCGGCGTCACGCGCACCGAGTCGTCCGGGCGGAACTCGAACTGCTGCACGCCGCCGAACGCGGCGATGTACTGGTCCTGCTTCCCCAGCGTCCCGCCGAGCGTGTCGATCTCGATCTCGCACGCCTCGCGGGCGAGCTCCGCGGGGTCCTTGAGCTCCCCCCGGAACGCGTAGAGCGCGTTCAGGAGCCCCACGGTCAGACTGGAGGAGGAGCCGAGCCCGGTCCCCTCGGACGGGATGTCCGCGATCGTGTGGATCTCGAGCGCCTCGTGGATGCGCGTCGTCCGCATCGCCTCCCGGACGAGCCCGTGCTGGAGGTCCTCGAGCCGCTCGACGTTCTCCGTCCGGGAGTAGGCGACCCGGATCGACCGGTCGAACTTCTCGTTCACGAGCACGTGGACGAACTTGTCGATCGCCGCGCTCACGACGACCCCGCCGTCGTACGCCCGGTAGAACGAGGGGAGGTCCGTTCCCCCGCCCGCGAAGCTGATCCGGAGCGGGGTCCGGGTGATGATCACGGCGGGACGACCGCCCGTTCGGGCTCTTATGGATTTGGACCGGCGACCGCGGGTCCGCCGGGCGGCTCCGTCCCGGGCGATCGGCTCGCGGTCCTCGACCAGCGCGCGCGACGGCCGTAGAACGCGTGGGTCGTCGCGGCGAGGTGGCCGATCGGCTCGAGCCCGGGGAGGCTTTTGCCGAAGCTCGGTGCCCGGCGGTCGAGGATGATCGCGATCCCGCGGTCGTGCTCGGAGCGGATCATCCGGCCGATCGCCTGGAGGATCGCCCGCGCGGCGGGGGCCTCCACCGTGTACTCCCAGCCCTTGCCCGTCGTCGAGTCGAGGAAGCGGCGGAGCGCTTCGTGCTTCGCCGACGGCCGCGGGTACGGGATCCCGACCAGGACGACCGCCTCGAGCTCCTCGTTCGGGTAGTCGATCCCCTCGGAGAGTCGGCCGCCCGCGACCCCGAGCAGCACGGTCCCCTCCGGGTCCTTCTTCCATCCTTCGATGGAGCGCCAGAGGTCGCCCATCGGGAGCTTCGAGAACTCGATGAACACGTTCCCCGGGAGCTGGGACTGCAGGCCCGACTGGAGGACCTTCTGCATCAGGTCGAAGCTCGGGAAGAACACCGCGGTCTTCACGGGCAGCGTCTGCAGCACCTCGACCAGGCGGTCGGCGAGGCGCGCGATCGCCCGCGGGTCCGAGCGCAGCTCCTCGTAGCGCGTCGACACCGTCGGGTCGTAGAGCAGCTTGCGGTGCTCCGGCGGGAAGTGCGAGGGGATCTCGAGCAGACGCGCCGAAGCCCCGAGCCCGAGGGAGTCGCGGTACTCCTCGAGCGGGGCCAGTGTCCCGCTCATGTGGACCGAGAGATGGCAGTCGCGGATCGGCGCGGCGGGCGCCGACGCGTCGAGCGAGTACGCCTCGAGGGCCGGCCGCGGCAAGCGGGTCGCGAGCTTCACGTACGTCGGGGGCTCGAGCTGCGGCCAGGAGAGCAGCGTCAGCGCCACGGTGTGGACCCACGACCGGGGGAGGTGGCGCTCGCGGCGACGCTCCTCGCGGAGGTTCTCCCCCCACGTCGCGAGCGCGCCGAGCCAGGTATCGAGCCGATGGCTCGTTCCCCCGAGCGCGGTCAGGAGGGCATCCTCGAAGACCCCGGGCGGGAGCACCGCATCGTCCTCCCGGGCGAGCGCCTGGATCAGCTCCTCGACCGCGGCGCCGACGATGTCGAAGAACCGGGTCGCGCTCGGTCCTTCAGGCAGCTGGAAGTCCCCGCGTTCCGCGACCTCGGCCCGCGCGCGGCGGACGGACTCCTGCGGCAGCGCGACCGTCGTGAGCTCGCGCAGGTGGTTCGGCAGGTTGTGCGCCTCGTCGATCACGAGGTCGACCCGTTCGGGACCGACGCCGAGCCACTGGAACAGCGACCGGCGGATGTGCGGATGGAAGAAGAACGCGTACGGCGCGGTGACCACGCGGGCCTGCGGCACGAGCTTCTTCGACAGCTCGTACGGGCAGAGGTTCTCCTCCCGGCAGAACGCCTCGAACTCCGTCGGGTTCGGGAGCTTCGCGCGGAACCGGTCCACGAGCCCTTCGAGGTCCGACTGGAGGACTCGGGCGTAGTACGGGCACCCGTCGAGGTCGGTGAGGTCGATCTCCCCGCCCTCGGGCAGCTCGGTCGGGGGAGTGAGGGGCGCCTCCCCCTGCAGGGCGCGCTCGGTCGCCCGCTTCCGGTCGGCGCACAGCTTGCCGTGCTCCTCGGCCGTCGCCCCCTTCACCTCGGCGACGTTCTCGAGCAGGAAGCAGCGTCCCGCCCGCCCCTGGAGGCCGACCGCGAGGAGCGGTTGCTCGAGCCGATGGGCGATCGTGCGCGCCTCGTGGATCACCTGGACCTCCTGTGCGTGGGTCCGGACCAGGTAGAGGATCCGATGGTCGGCGCGCGTCGCATGCTCGAGCAAGGGGGCGAGCGTGGCGACCGTCTTGCCGCTCCCCGTCGGGGCGTGCAGCAGGAGGGCTCCGCCGCGGCTGGTGAGGCCGGCCACCTCTCGGAGGATCGACTCCTGCCCCGGCCGTACCCGGTACGGGAACAGTAAGGACGGTTCGGGGGCGGTCGTCGCCGTCGGCGTCGTGGGTGGCTCCGCCCCGGTCGAGTCCGAGCGGAGGGTTTTAAGTCTCGCGTTCAGAGGAACGATGCGCGGTCGCTCGGGTCCGTGGCCGCGGCCCTCGACCGCTCATCCGTACGCGTATCGGACGCCGTACGGACCCCGTGGCATCGTCCAGGTCACCGACCCCTGGTCGCAGGCGATGTCGCACGCCCCGCACTCGACGCAGTCCTCGTACCGGAAGACGAGGCGGCCGTCGATCCGTTCGTAGCACTTCGCCGGACAAACGAACGTGCAGAACGAGTGCGGACACCGCGCGCAGACCTCGGGTTTCGTGGTGATGTGCGCGTGGTCCTTCGAGTCGGTGGAGTAGCGCAACGTGCCGAGCCGTCGCTTGATCTCGACGAACTCGACCGGCGCACCGGCCGACGAGGCTCCGGACTCCGCCATCGTCGTTCCTACCCGGGCGCCTTCCCGAGGAGGGCGAGGTCGGCCCGGACCGCCGCGACGCTGGCGGCGAAGGCGGACCGCTCCGCCGGGGTGAGGTCGACCTCGACGACCCGTTCGACCCCCTGCCGCCCGAGCACGACGGGCACGCCGACGTAGACGTCCTTCTCCCCGAACTCCCCGTTCAGGTGGGCGGCGACCGGGAGCAGGCGGTGGGCGTCCGTCGCGACCGCGCTCACCAGCTCCGCCTGCGACGCGGTCGGTGCGTAGAAGGCGCTCCCGGTCTTGAGCAGGTTCACGATCTCCGCGCCGCCCTGCTTCGCCCGCTCGACGATCGCGGCGAGGCGGTCGGGCGGGAGCAGCTTCGAGAGCGGGACCCCGCCCACGCTGGAGAGCGACAGGATCGGCACCATCGTGTCCCCGTGCGTCCCGAGGACGAAGCTCGTGACGTCCCGGGGGGCGACGTGGAGCGCCTCCGCGACGAACGTGCGAAATCGGGCGGTGTCGAGCGTGCCGGACTCCCCAAAGACCCGCGGGGCGGGGAGCCCGCTCACCTGGCGGAAGTAGTACGTCATCACGTCGACCGGGTTCGTCACGACCACGACGACCGCGTTCGGCGCATGGGCGCGGACCGCCTCGGCATGCCCCTTCACGATCGCCGCGTTCTTCTCGAGCAGGTCGGATCGGCTCATCCCGGGCTTCCGGGCGAGGCCCGCGGTCTCGACGACCACGTCGGCGCCCGCGAGCGCATCGAGCGACGTCGCCCCCGTGACCCGCGTGGAGAACCCGAGGATCGGGGCCGACTCCTGGAGGTCGAGCGCCTTCCCCTGGGGGAGGCCGTCGATGATGTCGACGAGCGTCACTTCGCGCGCGAGGTCGAGCTCCGCGAGGCGCTGGGCGAGCGAACCCCCGATGTTCCCGGCGCCGAGGACAACGACCTTTCCGAGTGCGCTCATGCCCCGACCCTCGCGGGGCGGGCCACCGACCCGGGGCTTAAATCGGAGCGCCCCGCGCGCGCCTCGGGCTCGCGACGCGGGGCGAAACCTTGATTCTCCGCACCGCGAGTGCACCCCCCGGATGGTGGACGTCGAATCCGCACTCGCGAGCGTGCGGGAGCGGGACAACTGGCGTCGGCGCATGGAGGCGCTCGAACGCTCGCTCGACGACGTCCGGGAGCAGCGTCGCAAGCTGGAACTCCGCCTCCGGCGCGTCCGCAAGGAGCTCGTCCGCCTGCGCCAGGCGACCGAAGCGGTCCTCGACCTCGCGCGCTCGGCCACCCGACCGGAGGTGATGCGTGTCCCGACCCCTACTGCGATCCACAACCGCTAAGGAAGATGCCCTGCTCGCGACCGAGCAGGAGCTCCTCGCCGAGGTCGCCCGCACCCGGCGGGAGGAGGAGTACCTCCTCCTCAAGGTGCGCCAAGCGCGGGAGCAGGTCCGCTACTACGAGCGCCTGCTCGAACTCCTCAAGCGGGACTGGGGCGCCGACCCCGCCCTCGCCGCGCTCGTCCGCCGGCTCGGGTAGGGCCGGTCCCGGGCGACCGTGAGGATCCTCGTCGTCGGTGCCGGCGCGGTCGGCTCCCTGTTCGCCGCGCGCCTCGCGGCCGCGGGCGAGACGGTGGAGCTGACCGGGCGGGCCGAGCACGTCGCGGCGATCCGGAACCGAGGCATCGAGGTCCTCGGGACCGGCGCCGGCACGTTCCGCCCCACCGCCCTTACCCGCCTCGAGGACGCCCAGACCCCGGACGCGGTCCTGCTCACTGTGAAGACGTTCCACCTGTCCGCCGCGGCCGCCGAGCTCGGACGCCGCTACCGAGCGGCGTTCCCGACGCTGCTCCCGCAGAACGGGCTCGGCGTGGAACCCCTCGTCGAGGGGCCGCTGCGCGAGGCGAGCGGTGTCGATCCTCGCCCCGGCCTGGTCCGCGCGGTCAACACGATCCCGGCGACGCTCGTCCGCCCCGGCGTCGTGCGTCAGGCGGGCACCGGCGAGCTCGTGCTTCGGGACCCCGCGGACGGTGGCCCGAACGCGAGCGCGACGGCCCTGTTCGAGCGGGCGCTCGAGAGCGCCGGCCTCTCCGTCCGGCTCGTGCACGACCTCGAACGCGAGCTCTGGCGGAAGGTGCTGGTGAACGCGGCGATCAACCCGGTGACGGCGCTCCACCGCGTGCCGAACGGTCGATTGCTCGAGCCCCCGTACCGGGAGGAGGCGCAGGCGCTGCTCCGCGAGGCCCAACGGGCCGCCTCCGCGGACGGGTTCGAGTTCTCCGACGCCGAAGCCGATCGAGACCTCGAACGCGTCGTCCGAGCGACCGCGGAGAACCGGTCGAGCATGCTCCAAGACCGCGAGCGAGGCCGGCCCACCGAGGTCGACGCGATCTCGGGTGAGATCCTCCGACGGGCCGAGGCCCACGGGATCGACCTCCCGCGGACGCGGTCGGTCGTTCGGCGCCTCGCGAGCGTCCCGCCGGCGACCGAAGCTACTTAGCCGAGCGCTCCTCCCCCCGGCCGATGGTCGAAAAGCGGGGGATCGCCGACGTCGCGTTGCGAGGGCGAAGGGTGCTCCTGCGCGTCGACTTCAACGTCCCCCAAGACGCGTCGGGGCAGATCGCCGACGATCGGCGGATCCAGGAAGCGCTCCCGACGTTGAACCATCTGCGCACCGCCGGGGCCCGCACGATCGTGCTCTCGCACCTCGGCCGGCCCGGCGGGCGACGCGACCCGATGTTCTCGCTGAAGCCGGTCGCGCGCCGACTGAGCTCGCTGCTCGGCCAGCCGGTCCCCGTCGCCGACGACATCGTCGGCATCCATGCGCTCGAGATGTCGGCGCGCGTCGAGAACGGGCAGTTCCTGATGCTCGAGAACCTCCGGTTCCTGCCGGGCGAGGAGGCGAACGACCCGGCGTTCGCGGGTCAGCTCGCGCGCCTCGGCGAGCTGTTCGTCCAGGACGCGTTCGGGGTCCTCCACCGCGCGCACGCGTCGACGGTCGGGGTGCCGAAGCGGCTCCCCTCGGTCGCCGGCCTCCTGGTCGCCCGCGAGGTCCGCGAGCTGTCGCGACTGGTCGATGCGCCGACCCGGCCGTACGTTGTGATCGTCGGCGGGGCGAAGGTCGCGGACAAGCTGCCGCTCCTCACCAGCCTCGCCGGCCGCGCGGACGCGCTCCTGCTCGGCGGCGCGCTCGCGTTCCCGTTCCTCCGGGCGTCGGGGCACGCGCTCGGGCAGAGCCGGGCCGAGCCGGGGCTCGAGTCGGACGTGGCGGCCCTCCTCGACGCGGCGAAGGCTGCGGGGTCGGAGGTCGTGCTGCCGACCGACCTCGTCAT
>JASHWZ010000171.1 GCA_030043865.1 Thermoplasmata archaeon
CGGCGAGACGACGGATCACTCGTACGCTTCGCCGGGGCCGTCCGACTCCGACGACGAGGTATCTTGCCCGGACGACGAATCACTGTCCCCGGATTTGCTCGACCCGTTCGAGGAACCCGAGCCGCCGCGCCGGCGCATCAGTAACGCCGCCGCCAACCCGACGATGACCAGGACCAGGACGACCCCGATGATCGCCCAGTCGAGCTCGCTCAGCCCGAGGAAGGGGGTGGACTTGCTCGGCGAGCTCGAGAACGAAATGGCGGCCGAACCGCCGCTCGACGTCACCGTGACGGTGCCGCTCGCGGGGCTCGCCGTGTATCCCGTCAGACTGGACGAGACCGTGTAGGCGTAGCTCCCCGCCAGCTCGGTGAACGTGACGGTCGCGTTCGTCGAGGAGTGAGTGGTGCCGTTGAGCGTCACGCTCCAGCTCGTGCCCGTGGGCAGCCCGGACTCGGTGAACACGACCGAATACTCGGGCGGGGGGATCGCGGTGAACGTCACGGAGACCGACTGGGCGCCCGAGGTCGTGTCGACCGTCCCGGACGAGGGAACCGCCGAGTAGCCGGTGACCGAGCCGACCGTGTAGCCGAACGACCCCGCCGCCTCCTCGAAGACGATCGTGGTGGTGTCGGAGCTCATCGTCGAGGTTCCGAGCGTCACCGACCAGCTGGTGCCCGACGGGAGCCCGGACTCCGTGAAGGTGACCGAGAACGTCGACGGCGGAGTGACCTCGAACGTCACGTCGACCGTTTGGGCCGCACCGTCCACCGGGACCGAGCCCGAGCTCGGCGAGGTGATCGTGTACCCCGTGACCGTCCCGATGGTGTAGGAGTACGTCCCGTTCGGAGACACGAACACGATCGAGGTCGTCGTCGACGACTGCGGCGTTCCGTTGAACGTCACGGACCAGCTCGTCCCGGACGCAAGGCCGCTCTCCGAGAACGTCACGTCGTACGTCGGGATCAGCTTGAACACCACGTTGATCGTGGTGTCGGACCCGGGGACCGTGACCGAACCCGAGGACGGGGCGACCGTGTACCCGGCCGCCGCGACCGACCAGTCGTAGGTGCCCTCGACCTCCTCGAAGCTGATCGAGGTGGTCGTGCTCGTCATGGTGGAGCCGTCGAGCGTCGCGTTCCAGGTCGCGCCCGTGGCGAGCCCCGTCTCGTCGAACGTCACGCCGTAGCCGATCGAGGTGAAGCTGATCGGGACCGTCACGTTCGTCGCTCCGGTGTAGTCGACCGAGCCCGACGCCGGGGTCGGCGCGAAGAACTCGGGGGGCTCGACCGTGTAGGCGAACGTCGGGTCCCCGGTGGAGTAGGACGGCAGGATGACGAGCGGCAGCGCCGACTCGTACGAGGTGCCGTCGAGGAGGATCCCCCACACGGTGCCGTGCGGGAGCCCGGTCTCGGTGAAGGCGAGCCAGTTCGAGTAGAACGCGGCGAGCGGGCTCGGGTCGGAGATTCCCGGGGCGATCGTGTACGGCCCGACGCTCGCGTTCCAGTCCGACCAGTAGTTGTCGAGCCCCTCGTAGTTGAACTGGATGCTGCTGGTCCCTGAGACGCCCGCCTGCAGGTGGGCGCTGCTGTAGGTCCCGTTGGTCGACGCCCCGTTGTTGCCGACGAAGTTCGAGTGTGCGACGATCGCGTCCGCCCCGCTCGCGACCCAGAGCCCGTAGCTGGTCGACGCCTCGATCGTGTCGACGGCGACGTCGAGGTCGAACGTCCCGCTGGTCCAGATCCCGATCGTGTTCCCGTAGAAGAACGAGGTACCGACCGTGGAGTTCTCGGTGTCCGTGAGCGCGACGCCCCAGACCCCGTTGACCTCGTGGAGGTCGGTCACGGTGAGGTAGTTCGACTCGTTCGAGACGACCCCGTAGTTGTACGCGCTCGCGACGCCGTCCTTGAGCGTCGAGTTCTGGTCCTCGTAGGAGTAGACCGCAGCGGTCGGCACCGGGCCGATCGCAGAGGAGAGGAAGTAGTTCGCGGAGAGCGCGCTTTCGGTCGCGTTGTAGGTGGTGAGGTTGAGCCAGTCGTCCAGGTATGAGAGGAACCCGAGCGCGCCCGAAGAGACGGTCAGGTCGGTGACCGTGATCCCGAGGCTCGACTCAAAGCTGAGCGCGACCGACTGGTCGGACGCGCTCGCGTCGGTGGCGCGGACGGTGTGGCTCGACTCCACCGCGACGCCGAGCCCGCCGGACTCGGCGACCACGTCGGTGAGGTTGAGGACCGTCGCGTCGTCGACCAGGACGCCGATGGCATCGTCGGACGCCGTCACCTCGGTGAGGCTCAGGTAGTGGGCGCCGTCGACCGCGATCCCCTCGACGCCGCCCGTGGTGGTGACGTTGGTCACCGTGGACTCGTCGATCGTGTCGACCGCGAGGGCGCCGGTGTCCGTGAGCGCGACGTTCGTGAACGTCGCGTGCGTGACGTCGTCGACCGACCCCGCCGACCCGCCGGTCACGGAGATGTCCTCGAACGTGGAGCCGGTCGCGTCCTCGACCGAGAGCGCGTCCGAGTCGGAGAGCGCCGTGACGCCGTCGAACGTGCAGTCCGTCACGTCCGTCACGACGAGCGCGAAGGCGCCGTCCTCCGCCGTGGCGTTGTCGACGCTCGAGGTCACCGCCTCCTCGGCGTAGGCCGCGACCGACTGCTCGTCCTCGATGTCGGTCCCGCTGGCGAGGACGTTGCGCGCCGTCGCGTCGAACGTGGCGAAGAGCACCGCCCCGATCGCGCCCGTCGACGCCGAGACGTCGGAGACCGTCGAGCCGGTGCCGAAGTAGTAGTCGACCCCGAAGCTGTCCTGGGCCGTGACGATGTGCGATACCACCGAGTCGAACGTCCACCAGAACTCGACGGCCGCGATGGCGACCGAGATCTCGCCGCTGTCGTAGTAGACCGTCGAGTCACCGGTGACGGTCGTGTTCGTCACCGAGAACTTCCCCGTCCCGTAGTTGAAGTAGTATCCTTGGGTCCAGCCCGGAATGTGGGTCAGCGTGCTGTCGATCGACGTCGTGTAGTTGAACGTCGTCGGGTTCTGGACGAAGTCGTTCAGGTAGATGTTCGTCGAGAGGTCGTACTCGGCGAACAGTAGGAACGTCGGGAAGTTGTCCTCGTTCAAGAGGCGGAACGGAGCGGCGATCGTCGACATTGAGTCGTTGATCCAGAGATTCCCGCCCTTCGCGTGCACGCCGGTGACGCCGGACGCGCCGAATGCGGTCGCTTGCGCGTTGGTGTTGAGGTAGACCGGAGTGTCGAACTCGGCCGCGTTGGCCGTGAGCGTCTCGCTCGTCGACGTGGAGGCGCTGAACGTGAACGACCCCGTCGTGTAGCCGTTTGCGTACACCTCGAGGGCGTAGGAGTGCCCGTCGAGCAGCGCCGGCACGATCGTCGTGAGGGTGCCGGTGGACCCGGCCGGCCAGTACGACAGTGCCGGAGCCCCGGCCGTGAACTCGGTATCGTTCTGCAGGAAGGCGAACGCGTAGCTGGGGAGACCGGTGACGGTGAGTGTCCACGTGGTCGAGGGCGCCGAGATGCCCCACGGCCCGTTCGTCGTGTTCCACAACCCGTAGAGCATCGACGGACCGGTCGTCAGGTTCTCGACCGCCCCGAAGTACGTCGCCGCGACGCCGATCGCGGTCTCCGCCGTGTCGGCGCCGTAGTCGTACGCCGAGGGGACGTTCACGTAGGCGGAGGTCACGTTGAGGTAGCGGAGCTGCGCGGTCGCGTCGATCGCTTGGAGGACCGCGTTGGTGCCGCCCCCGTTACCGCCCAAGATGAACTCGGTGTCGTAGTACAGGTACCCCGTGGGAGTGAACACCTTGCCGTTGACCTCGAAATCGGGCGGAGCCGAGGTCGAGCCCTTGCCGTTGAACGTCACCGTGTCGTACACGCCCTTGGTCGTCGTGGTGCCTTTGGTGAGGACGTAGCCGAACGTGAGCACCGGGGCTCCCGAGACCAGGGTGATGTTGTTGAAGAGCGACAGCGTGAACGGCGCGGTCACGGTCAGCGTCGGGCCGTAGTCAAAGTAGAAGCAGCCGCTGATCGAGCCGCTCCCGGAGAGGGTGCCCGGTTCGACGCACACCGCAGTGCTGGAGAAGTTCCAGATGTTGTCCTCGAACTCGAGGTCGGTCCCGTTGTAGTGGACGACGTTCTGGGCCCAGAAGACGCCGTTCGTCGCCCCCGGGTAGGACGTGTTGTCGGTGACGCTGTTCAGCTGGAACGTCATCCAGTTCGGCGACTCGCTCTCCGGGGCGTAGCCCGGGTTGTAATCCGTGAATGTCGAGACATCGATGGTCCCCTCGAACCCCGGCGTTGTGTACTCGTACGCGCCGGTGGGGCCCTGCCCCACGTCGGCGAGCCCCATCGGAGCGGGGATCGAAGAGTAGTCGGGGCCCGGCGCCTCGCCGCCCGGCGCGAGCGTTTGGCCCGCGGTCGGCGAGCGGGGGAAGAAGACCGACGTCCGCGGGATCTTCCCGGAAGAGATCTCGTTCTCGGCCTGGGCGATCCCGTAGATCGAACTGCTCGAGGAGGCGGACGAACCCTGGGGGCTGATCGTGGTCTCGGCCGCGCTGGCGCTGGGGACGTTCGGCGTGGTGGCTGCGGCCGACGACGCCGTCGTGGGGTGCGAGGTCGACGAGGCCCCTCCGGTAGAAGCCGTCGAGCCGGCGGCGCCGAGCCCGCCCAGCAGCCCCAACGAGGAGACCAGCAGGATCAGAGTGACGAGAGCGGCGCCCAGCAGCACCCGGCGGCGGTCGGTCATCGCGCCGGCCGCGATTAGCGTGTGGTATTTAAACGCGGTCTGTGGACGGGTTCTCATTTGCTCTCCCGTTCGTAGATTCCCCCAGGGCGGAGCGGTCCGGACGACGTGGTTGAGGGGACCGGTGGCGGCCCCCGATGAACAGAACGGTGGGGGAGGTGCTCCCGGCGGGAGTTTCCCTCATCGGTCCGTCGGGACCGACGGTTTTGAACCCGCGTCAGAGGCTCGAGAGGCCTCTATCCTTGACCACTAGACTACGGGAGCGCCGGGGCTCCCGTAGGGGGTCCGATGTTTGAGCCTTTCCCCGGCCGTACGGGTCCTCGGCTCGATCGGCCTGGCTCGGAGTACCTCGAAGCGAAGTCTCTAAGAAGCCGGCGGGGCTTTTGCACGCGTGACCCCGCCGGTCAAGGCCCGTAGCGGCCACATCCTGCTCGACCCCCGAAGGTCGTACAAGGACTTGGTCCGCGTCTACCCCGAGATCCACCGCCGGGTCGTCGAGATGAATCGGCCGTTCGTGAAAGAGACCGACCCGCTGCTTCCGGAGGTGCTCCTCGACGAGAACCTTCGCGACCTGAAGGGCGACCGCAAGCCGACCGGCTACAACCGGCAGGACGCGTTCGGCCTGCGCCTGATCTTCCCCCTCTCCGACGAGCGGCGGGCCGAGTTCTACTTCACCAAGCCCGCTCGCTGCCAGGAGGTCGTCCAGATCACCGAGCAGGTCTCGGTGCTCCTGCGACGGCGGGGGATCAAGCACACAGTGGAATACGACCGACTTCCGCTCGGCCCACCGCGCGGACCTCCCGGGCTGCCTCCGATCGTGGGGTCGACCGGGTTCGTGACGAGCTAGGCGCTACGGCTCGCTGGGCGGCTTGCGCCGGAACGGCCAGAACGCCGTCGTGGTCGACGGGGCGCTCGCAGCAGGGGCCGGCGCGGCAGCGGCCGGGGCGGGCGCCGTCTCGCCCTGGAGGAGGCGGAGCGCCTCGCGGGCCTTCGCGAGCGCGGCCGCGTAGTCCGTCTCTCGCAGCCGGATCGACTCCGCGAGCAGCTCGCGGGCCGGACCAGTGTCGATCCGGTTCTGCTGGGCCCGCACGAGCGCGGCGTCGATCAGATAGTGGAGGTTCAACAGCTCCCGGTGGAGCGACTTGCGCAGGTTCAGGTCCTCCTCGACCGCGAGCAGCGAGCGGGCGGCGTCGATCAGGTGGCCGTCCGCGTACAGCGCCTCGATCTCCCGGACGCGCTCCGGCAACGGGCCGACGCTGACGTGCAGGCCCTCCTGCGCGAAGTTGAGTTCGGTCGAGACGTCCTTGAAGCGGCGGACGTACGGCTCGCGGACCGACTTCTCGAGCGCCGGGATCGCGCCCTTGAGCAGGCGAAGGGCCTCATCGAGCTTGCCCGCGTCCGCGGCGCTGCGCGCCTCGCTGAACGTCTGCATCACGGGCGTGGTGTCGAGCCCGAGCCGCTCACCGACCCACAGCTGGGCCTTCAGCTCCGCGATCTGCGCGTCGACCCGGTCCCGGCGGCGGCGTCGCGCGAGCTCGACCTCGGAGCGCACGAGCTCGAGCGCGGTCGAGAACTCCCGGCGCTCTCGCAGCGTGGCGAGGCGCGCGCGGACCTCTTCGCGCCGGGCGGCGTCCGCGGGGGTCGCGGCCCCCACCTGGTTCAGCTCGGATTCGACCTCGCGCCAGCGCGCGTCGACGACGGTCTCGAACGCGCGACGGCTCGCGGCCTCCGCCCGGTCGATCGCCTCTCGCACGTGGGACCACTCGCGGGCCCGGAGCGCCGCCTCCCCCTCGGCCACGATCGCCTCGACCGGGTCGAGCTCGGTCGTGAGATGCTCCTTGCGGCCCTGCTCGACGACCCGGCGAAGCTCCCCGAGGGGTCCCGCGAACAACCGCTCGATCGCCCAGCGGGCGGTCTCGGTCGACTCGCGGGCCGCGCGGATCGCCTCAGGATACTGGCCCGCGTCCGCGAGGCGACGGCTCTCGCCGAGCCGGTGCGTCGCTTCGAGGACGTCGGCGCCCAGCCCCGCCGCCTCGGCGAGCTGCCGGTCGGCGGTGGCGGCGGCGTCCTTGGCGCGTCGGTGGTTCTCCCGGACGATCCCGAGGGCGTCGGACGCCTGGAGCGCGTGCTCCAGCACGGACGGGTAGTCGCGCTCGGTGAACGCGGCCTTCGCGTCGGCGACCTGCTCGGCCGCGACCGGGGCGCGGACCCCTTCGGATTGGGCCCGGTGAAGCGCCCGCTCCGCGGCCTGGACCGAGCCTTCGGCGACCCGGCGCTGGAGGTCGGCGCGCTCGAGCTCGGACTCGCTGCGACCCGCGAGCTGGAGCGCTTCGACCGCCTTGCCCTCGTCGAGGGCCATGCGGGACTGGTGGAGGAGGTTCTCGGCGACGGTCGTGTCGCTCCCCTCCCGGCGGAGGCGGGTGAGCATCGCCTGGAAGCTCGCGAGGGTCTTCGAAACGTGCTGGTACGTCGCCTGGAGGAGCTCGCGCTCGAGCGGGCCGCCCAGCTCGATCACGCGCGCGTACTGGCGTTGGGCGAGGCCGGACTCGAGCCGCTCCATCGCGGAGCGGAGCGACGGGACCTCGACGTGCAGGAGGTCGGCCTGGGCCAGCGCCTCGCGCGCGCGCTTCGCGACGCGCTCGGCGTGCTCGACGAACCCGCGGGTGTCGACGAACTCGGCCCGTGCCTCGTCGAGGAGCGCGGCCGCTCCTGTCGGGATCGGCAACGCGATCCTCCGACGAGCCTCGGAGAGCGGGGCGAGGATCCGGTCGACGTCGACGCCGGCCCCGCGGGCGATGTCGAGGTCCCGCTCGAGGCCCCGAAGGTTCTCCTCGAGCACCGGTCGGACGAGGGCGACGACCTCCTCGTGGACCAGCCGCGCCTGGGTCCGGGTCGCCTCGGGGGGCGCGGTCGCCTGCTCGGTGCGCATACCCGCGAGTCGGGCCGCGAACGCCTCCATCGGGAGGCCGAGCCGACGGCCGTCCTCGACGAGCCGGTCGATCTCGACCAAGAGCCGGGTCGTCTCGCCCTTCGCCTCCTCGCTGCCGAGCCCCTCCTGGACCTTGTCGAGCAGGCTGCGCGCGCGGTCGAAGTCGAGGGCTTGGAAGGCGACCCGCGCGTCCCGCAGCGGCTCGTAGAACGGGGTGGGGTCGGTGCCGGCTTCTCGCACCTTCCCGAGCAGCTCCTGGGCTCGGTTGATCTGCCCGACGATCTCCTGGCCGGACGTCCACGTCCGCTGCGCGGACTCCTCGAGCGCCGTCGCGGCCTTGTAGGCGTCCGCATACCGTGCGGCGCGCGCGGCCGACTGCGCCGTCTCGAGCTGCGCGCGGAACTTGCCGAGGTCGACGCCCATCGTCTCGAGCTCGACCAGCGCGAGCTTCGCATGCGAGACCGCCTCCTCGCTGCGGACGAGCTGCTGCTGCTGGGCGCGCTTGCGGATCTCCTGCGACGCCCGCGACGCCTGGACGAAGTCGCCCATGTTGAAGATCTGCTGGACCTCGTCGATCTGGCGCTGGATCTCGTCGCCCGCGCCGCCCATCGAATCGAGGACGTGGCCCTCGACCTCGAGCTGCTCGACCAGCGAGGACGCGTGCGCGGCAAACACCGAGGCGAAGTCCCGCTCCGCCCGGCGCAGGCTGTCGATCGCGCCGACCAGGTCCCGCTTGACCCGGAGCGTCACGTCCGCGTCGGCGAGCAGCCGGCGCGTGGGCGCCGCGAGCGCCTCGTCCGGAATGTCCGTGAATCCCTTCTCCATCTCCTCGATCCGCCGCGCGACGTACGGCTCGGCCGCCGTCCGGAGCGACACCTCGACCCGGGCGAGGCGTTCGACCCCGTCGGCGAGATTGCCGGCGTCGAGCAGCTCGCGGACCTCCGCGAGCTCCGCATCGGTCTTCGGGGGCAGGAACCCGCGCTCGCGCGCGTACTCGCGCACGCCGTCGAGCGCGCTCCACCGCTGGAGGAAGAACTGGAGCGCCTCGCGCCCCACCGCGAGGACCGTTTCCTGAAGGAGCTGGCGCGCGGCGACCGCGTCGGACTTCTCGACCAGGGCGCGCGCGCGTTGGAGCTGCGCGTCGAACGCCTCGGTCGAGAAGTTGACGCGGCGCAGGCGCTCGAGCATCTCCTCGATGCCCGCGAGCTCGTCACGGACGGTGTCGAGGTCTTCCGTCAGCTGCCCGACGCGGTCGACCGCTTCCTGGCTCGCGGCGAGAGCCTCGGTGTAGATCTTGAGTCGAAGCGCCTCGCGCGCCCGGTTCATCGCCGCGAACACGTCGGTGGGGTCGCGGCCCAGCCGGCGGGCCTCGGCGATGCGGGGGCGGACCTCGTCGAGCAGGCCCGCGACGACCGCGACGATCGGCTCCTCCGCGGCGCGGCGCGCCTCGGCGAGCAGGGACGGGATCTCGGCCGGCGGCGCCTTCCCGATCTTCGCGGCCGCGACCTCGACCGCCCGCTGCGCGTCGCCCGGGTCGACGCCGTACTCGCGGGTCGCTCGGAGCGCGGTCGTCAACGACTCGAGCGACTGCTCTCCGCGCTCTCGGAGGCCCTCGCCCACCTCGACGAGCGACCGCTCGATCGCGTCGACGGTTTCGGGCCACCGCTCCACGGGTGCCTCCGCATCCGCGGCGAGCGCGGACTCGAGCCGCGACGTGGAGGCGCCGTACTCTCGGGCGGCCGCCGCGATCTGGGTCGCCCCCGAGCGCACCGCTTCGCGGCGCGCTTGCGCTTCGGGAAGACCCTCCGCGAGCGACCGATGGATCTGGTCGATCGCTTCCGCGAGTCGGCCGTCGGCGGCGGGGGCCGCGGCGGCGTCGAGCAGCTCGTCGAACTCCCGTTGGCGCTCGGCGGACAACCCCGCCCAGGTGCCGACCTTGATCGCTCGGACCCGGGACTCGGTGACGTACGTCTGCTGCGCGTCCGCGAGGGCCTTATCGACCTCCGCGAGCCGGCCGACCGTGTCGGACCACGTCGCGCTCTCGGGCGGATGCTCGAGCTGGCGCAGCTCTCGCTCGACGTGCGACGGGATCGAGACGCCGACGCCCGCGAGCCGCCCGGCCGCATCGACGGTCTTCCGGCGGCGGGCCTCGATCGACCCGGGGACGTTCTTCCCGAGGTAGTCGGAGAGCGCCTTGGCCTGGATCTCGACGCCGTCCCAGTCGGACCGACGCGCGAGCTCCCGCAGCTGGACGAGGCGCTCGGGCGCCTCGGCGGGCGAGATCCCCAACCCCTCGAGCGCGCTGACCTGCTCCTCGACCTCCTTGAGCTGCGACTCCGCGGACTGACGCTTCTTCTTGAGCGCCTCCGCCTTCTCCTGAAGGATCCGGGTGAGGCGGGAGGAGCCGACGCCGCCCATGCTACCTCCGGACGTACGGAACTCCCCCTAGCCTCCGCGTACCGTACACGAGGCGTCGGGCATCTGGGACAGTCGATTCATGCCCGGACCCCCTTATAAATCAAACGTTTTCCACCGGCGAGCGAGCGTCGCCGACGGGGAGCCGGGTCCGACTCGGGCTCACTTGCGCATGATGCGGCGCTTGCCCATGGCATCGAGGTACTGCACCTCGCTCCCGGGCGTGAGCTGGCCCTGGAGGTCGGGCTCGAGGGCGAGCATGAACGTCTCGTAGTTCTCGAGGTCCATCAGCTGGACCTCGGACCCGCTCAACGAGAGCACCTGCGCCGACCGCTTGCCGATCATCGGGACCTGGACCTTGTGCGTGACCGGGAAGACGACCGACCGCTTGCGCTCGTCGAAGATCCCGACCGCGTCGATGCGGGCCTTCGCTTCCCCGTGCTTCCCCGGTTTCGACATCTGGATGCTGAGGATGCGGCACGGCTCGTCGTCGATCAGGACGTACCGGCCCTCCTTCAGCTCGCGAACTTCCTGCTGGGTCCAGGCCATCGAGACTCCTCGGACGTTCGGGGAGTTCCCCGACAGGATAACCCTTGCCGTGACGGAGACCGGGAACGTCGGTCGACGTCCGCGCGAGGGTTTATCGGCGCTCGGTCGGTACTCCGGTTCCGGAGCGACCCGGTGGGCGACGGATGGTAGCACTCGCCGAGAAGCCGACGCCGGGTGCGGTCGAGAGCGACGCGCGGTCGGTGTGGACCGGCCAACGCCTTCCCCCGGCCCAGGGCCCGCTCGGACCCGCGGAGGGCCCGGTCGTCCGGCAGTTCCTGGGCGCGTTCGCCGCGCAGGAGAGCGGGACGCTCGCGGCGCAGCGGGTGGTCGCGGCCGACGTCGACGCCCGCGCCCTGATGGTCGCCGGCCGCCGGGTGCAGGGCGTCCTTCGCCTCGAGGACGGCGGCCCGCCGGTCGACGCGCCGCGGCTCGAGCCCGCGCTG
>JASHWZ010000172.1 GCA_030043865.1 Thermoplasmata archaeon
GTCGAGGTCGACCCGAACGAGGTCGAGAACGTGCGACGTCACTGGCCGTTCCTGCGCGACCGGCGCGTCGACGCGTACGGTCCGATCACTCACCGCTTCCTCGACCCCCCGTGACCGCGCCCCGGACGCCCCGTCGCTCGCCCCGGGCCGCGGGGTACCGCATGCCGGCGGAGTGGGCGCCGCACGCCGGCACGTGGATCGTCTGGCCCCAGGCTCCGGATGACTTTCCGGGCCGTTTCGGTGCGATCCCGCTCGCCATCGCGGAGATCGTCCGGCTGCTCGCCGCTCACGAGGCCGTCCGCATCGTCGTCGGATCCCCGCGACGCGAGGCGGCGGCTCGGTCGCTGCTCGTAGCGAGCGGAGTCGAGCTCGCGAACGTGCGCTTCTTCCGATGGCCGACCGATCGGTCGTGGGTCCGCGACTCCGGGCCGATCTTCGTCCGGCGACCGCCGGACGCGACGGGGGCCGCCCCCGTCGCCGCGACGGCATGGGGGTTCACCGCCTGGGCGAAGTACCCCAACTTCCGACGGGATGCGCGCCTCGGGGCCCGGGTCGGGAGAGCCTTGGGCGTGCCGACCTGGCGGCCCCGCCGGGACGGCGCGCCGTTCGTACTCGAGGGGGGAGCGATCGACGTCAACGGCGCGGGCGCGCTCCTCGCGACCGAGGAGTGCCTCCTCGGCACCGTCCAGGAGCGCAATCCCGGCGTCGGGCGCGCGGAGCTCGAGCGGATGCTCTCGGAGTATCTCGGCGTGGACCGGTTCGTGTGGCTCGCCCGTGGGATCGTGGGCGACGACACCCACGGCCACATCGACGACGTCGCGCGGTTCGTCGGGGAGCGCACGATCGCCGTCGCCCGAGAACCGCGGGCGGACGACCCGAACCACGCGCCGCTCGAGGAGAACTGGGAACGGCTGCAGCGCGCGCGGGACGCGGACGACCGGCCGTTCGAGCTCGTGGAGCTGCCGATGCCCGCCCCGATCGCCTACGACGGGCAGCGGGTGCCCGCGAGCTACCTGAACTTCTACATCGCCAACGGCGTCGTGCTCGTCCCCACCTTCAACGACCCGGCGGACCGGCTCGCCCTCGCGACGATCGCCTCGGCGTTCCCGGACCGGACGGTACGCGGGGTGCACAGCGGGGACCTGATCTGGGGATTGGGATCGGTCCACTGTCTGACCCAGCAAGAGCCCGCGGCGTGAGCCGGCACCGGCGCGGCGACGTTGCGCGGCCTGGGCGGCGGCGCCCGCGCCCGGTTCCTCGAAACTCCGGAGCCCCCCGGGCGACGGGGAACGCTTCGGTGGTCCTTCCCGGCGCGCGCGCCGTCCGGGGTCGCTTAGCGAGCAGCGCCCGGGATCAACGGCGGGGCCCCCGGCACGGCGGGTCGGTAGTGGGTGTACCACAGCAGGGCGGCTACTGCCAACGCGAGCGCGCCTCCGATTACCGTGTCGAGCACACGCGTTTCGGCCAGCACGACCCCGGCGGGATACACGAGGTTGAGCAGGACGAGGACGAAGACCGTCAGCCCGACAACGTAGAGGAGGTAGTTCACCCGCTGGACGGCGAAGAACAGGAATGCGAAGGCGAGCAGCAATGCACCCTGGACCGCCCCGGGGACCACGGAGAGCGTCACCAAGGCCCCCAGGGCAGCCCCCAGGATCGTACCGCCCACCCGGGCCGCGCCGGTTTCGATCGTGTCCGAGAAGCGGGCCCGCAGCACGACCACGACCGTCAGCATGATCCAGTAGTCCCGCGCGAGGCCGAGGGAGAGCGCGAGCGCGAGTCCCGCGGCCGCCGTCCCGCCCACGGCGAGGGCATGCGGCCACTCGGGGAGCGAGCCGAGCGCGACCGACGTCGTGGAGGGGTCCGGGGTCGGCCAGGGGCGACCCGCCGCACGCAGGAGCAGAAGATGCGCGGCGAGACCGAGGAGCGCGAGGGCGCCCCCGAGGAACGCGAGCTCTCCGCGATCGATCGCCGCCGCGAGCGACGCACCGGGCAGGCCCACCCCGATGACGAACATCGCCGAAGCGACCATCGAGAGGTTCTCGGAGCTCGGGATGCGGTTGGCGAGGTGCACGAGGGTGAGGACGACCGCCACGACCGGCACCGCGAGCCACCCGAGCGTGCCGACGAGGGTGCCGAGGGCGAGGAGGGCCGTGTTGAGGCCGAGGGCCCAGAGGCTGCGATACGACCGCTCCCGGGCGGAACCGTGCACCTGGACGAGCAGGACGTTGAGCGCCCCGATCGACGCGAAGACGCCCTCGGCCACGAGGTGCGTTGTCACGCCGAGGGCGATGGGGAGCGCGAGGACGACCACCGACCGCGCCGCGTCGCTCCACCGGAAGCCGGACCGGTCGAGTCGGGTCAGCCGACGTCCGAACCGGGAGCCGGTCGCGACGAACCCGCCCTCGGTCAGACGATCCTCCGCTCCGGGCCCACCGCCCGGAAGGGAATGAATCCCGTGGGCGCCCGGGGCGCGCTCAGCGGTTGACGGTCGCCATCGCGGCGGCCGCGTACCGCGCCCCCGCGACCTCGGTCGGCGGGACCGCGTCCTCGATCGCGCGGAGGTCGTCCGGCGTGAGGTGGAGGTCCGCGGCGCGCACGTTCTCCTCGAGGTACGGTCGGCGTTTCGTTCCCGGGATCGGTACGACGTGGGGGTCGCGGGCGAGCAGCCAGGCGAGCGCCAGCTGGGTGGGGGTGCACCCCTTCGCCGTCGCGACCTCCTGGAGCCGGGCGACCAGCGCGAGGTTGCGACGGAAGTTCTCGGCCTCGAACCGGGGAAGCGTCCGTCGGAAGTCGTCGGCGCCGAGCGCGCCGAGTTCGCGCACCTTGCCCGAGAGGAAGCCACGGCCGAGCGGGCTGAACGGGACCAGCCCGACCCCGAGCTCGCGGCAGGCGTCGAGGACGCCCCGCTCCGGGTCCCGGGTCTACAACGAGTACTCGCTCTGCACGGCGGTGATCGGGAAGACGGCGTGCGCCCGTCGCAGCGTCTCCGCGCTCACTTCGGAGAGGCCCAGGTGGCGGACCTTCCCTTCCCGGACGAGGTCGCCCATCGCCCGGACCGTCTCTTCGATCGGCGTCTTCGGGTCGACCCGGTGAAGGTAGTACAGGTCGATCGTCTCCACGCCGAGTCGACGTCGGCTCGCTTCGCACGCTTCGGCGACGTGCTCCGGGCTCCCGTCGATCGAGCGCTCTCCCGAGACGGGGTCGTCGACGAATCCGAACTTGGTCGCGAGGAACACCTCCGACCGTCGCTCGCGGATCGCACGACCCACGAGCGCCTCGTTCGCCCCCTCGCCGTAGGCGTCCGCGGTGTCAAGGAACGTGACGCCGAGGTCGAGTGCCCGCGCGATCGTCGCGAGCGATTCGGCCTCCTCGCCCGCCCCGTAGCTCTGGCTCATCCCCATGCATCCGAGACCGATCGCCGAGACCGTCGGACCGTTGCGGCCGAGTCGTCGCTGCTGCATGCGCCCGTCCCCCGGGGGAGAGGCCTCGTTCGGGCTTGACGGTTCCGGGCCCGAGGTCAGCGCAGACCCCCGCGCATCCGGTCGAGGAGCTCGGCGAGGCGTTTGTTCACCTCGAGGGTGATCGCGTCGCGGTCCTCGGGACGGCGGATCATCAGCGTGAGCACGAGGTCGGTCGACTGCGCCGTGCGGGATTTCGTCGTCAGCACCGGCGGGAAGCGGGGGTCGAGGCGCAGCCGGAGCTTCGTGAGCGACTTGAGCAGGTCGCTCTCGAACGTCGGAAGGTCGACCGTCGCGCCGAGCGAAACCGGGATCGCGACCTCTTTCCACGCTTGCGGGGAGGTGTTGATCACGACGTCCCGGATCAGGGCGACGTTCGGGACCGAGATCAGCTGGTCGTTCTCGGAGAGGAGCACGGTGGTCATCGGGTTGATCTCGATCACCTTGCCCGAGACGCCCTGGACGAGGATCGTGTCCCCGATTTTGAACGGGGTGTAGATGTCCGAGAAGTACTTCGCACCGTAGTTGCCGAGCGGCTCGCGCAGCGCGACCAGCACCGTCACCCCCAGCAGTCCGATCACGAGCAGGATGACGGTCGGATTCAGTCCGACCGCCTGGAGGACGAGCGTACCGCCGATCACGGCGACGACCACGACGCCCAGCCGGCGCGCAGTCCGCGCCATCTGCGGCGTGCTCTGCCGCATCAGTCGGCCGATGATCAGGTCGGCGACCCACGCCACGACGGTCGTCACTACCACGATGACGACGACGGGGAAGTACGGCGCGAACCACCCCCAGATCGTGGCGAGTCCGACCATCTACGCCTCGGTCACCTCGGCAAGCATCTGCTCTTCGGCCCGCGCCGCCGTCTCGAGGGAGCAGTGGCGCGAGGCCGTGCGCCCGTTCCGAGCGAGGCGGGCGCGAAGCTTGCCCGAGCGGTCTTCGAGGAGCGA
Organism: Thermoplasmata archaeon; assembly: GCA_030043865.1. GTDB lineage: Archaea > Thermoplasmatota > Thermoplasmata > Lutacidiplasmatales > UBA184 > Lutacidiplasma. Next base: position 4,415 of record JASHWZ010000172.1, read on the forward strand.
CCGCATCTTCTCCGCGAGGTCCCCCGGGCGCTCGGGGTCGAACAGGAGACCGTTCACGCCGTCCCGGATCAGCTCGGCGATCCCGGCGCGATCGGTGACGATCGTCGGCCGGCCGTGCAGCCAACTCTCCACGGCGACCAGGCCGAATCCCTCCTTCACGGAGGGGAGGACCGTGAACCGGCATCGCTCGTAGAGGCAGTCCAGGTCGTCCTGCGGAAGATGCCCGGTGAAGAGGACGCGGCCCTCGAGGTGACGCTCACGGACCAGCGACTCGAGGCGATCGCGCCAGGCTCCGGACTTCGAGAGTCCGAGCCCGGTCGAGGAGCCCGAGAAACTGCCGTTGCCGACGAGCACCAGCTTCAAGCGCGGATGCTCCTCGGCCAGTGTCGCCACGGCCTCGATCGCGAGGTCCTGCCCCTTGATCGGGTCCATCCGGCCGACGACCAGCGCGACCACGTCCCGCGGACCGAGACCGAGCCGCGCCGAGGTCGCGTTCACCGTCGCGCGGGACGGCTGCCCGTAGTCCGCCGGGTCGAGATACGGGTAGAGCCGCAGCACCTTCCCCCGGGGGTGGAGCGCCTGCAACGCGTCGGCGTAGCGCTCCGCGCTCACGACGATCACGTCGTAGCCATCGAGGTACGTCGTGAGCATCGCCCGCCACTGCTCGGGGATCGTGGCGACGTCGAACGGGATGTGCCAGCGGAAGATCTTCGGCTTGAGCGAGCCGAGCATGTGGCCGACCGGCATCTGCTGAAAATCGTGGACGTAGAACACGTCGAAGTCGTGCTCGCGGTCGAGCGTCTGGATCAGCTCGGCGGTCGTCCGATTGTAGTAGGCGTACTCGGCGAACGCCTCGGTCCAGAACAGGTCGTCGTGCCGCTCCGTCGCGTCGATCTCGTGGATGCGGCTCCAGATCGCCTCCTTGACCTTCCCGTAGCCGGCCATCCGCTCGACGTCGATCGCCACGTTATGGAGCGTCGTGGCGCCGAGGCGCACGACCGGTGGCGCGTGGGGGTTCAGCGCGACCCAGTGGGCTTCGGAGAGCACCCCCTCCCTGAGGAGGCGGCGGATCAGCGGGTAGACCATGCGGGTCACGCCGCCGGGCGAGAACCGGTAATCGACCCCTTCACGGAGCGTCGTGAGGTCGGTGGGGTCCCGCGACGCGGGGTCGAGACGGTCCCCCTCGAGGGGACGGAGGAACTGGATGAGCGGAGTCTGCGTGTTGATGCAGAGTGACAAGGGAGCCAAGCGACAACCTCCCACCGGGCCCGAGGCGCGGAGCCGGCGATGGGTCTTAGCGGTTGTCGCGCACGCGACGCGTCGATCGCGCCGAGGGAATGGACAAGGGTTCATGTAGGATGGACCGGAAGATCGAGTGAGCCACGTCTCGACGATTCGAGGGCGAGGAACGCTTCGCGCGAACGGACCACGATCGGAGGGGAGGATGTCGAGGGACCGCGCGACCGAACGGGAGATGGGTCACCTCTTCGGGTTGGTCGGCGGGATCCTCGTGATCGCGGGCGGCCTCTTCGCCACGGGGTTCGGCGTCACCGAACTCGCGCTCGGCCTCGGGGCCCCAGGGGTCGCCGCTCTCGCCAGCGGGGCGGTGCTCTTCGTCGTCGGGGGGTGGATCCTCTTCTTCTCGCATCTCGAGGAACGCGGGTGGCGCCGTCGCCCGTTGACCTGCGGGGCCGTGCTGGTGCTCCTCGCGCTCGCCGGGTGGTCGATGCTCGCCCTCGGAGCGAACGTGCTCGTCCTGGTCGGCGGAGTGTTCGCGCTGCTCGCGGGAGTTCTGTATCTCGTCGAACCCGCCCAGCGGGCGGTGTCGGCGATCGCCTCGATCGGCTGATCGACCCCGCCGACCCGCGCCCGTTCGACAATCGAGGGACTTCGGCCCCGTCGTGACCGGCGATTGCCGGTGCGGGTCGCGGACGCGAGACAAACCTACTTACGGGATGCCCGGCGAGGCGACCGCGGAGAGCACGGAGTCGAAACCATGAACGAAACGTGTGACCTCTGCGGCGAAGTGTTCGGCTCGCCCGCGAGCCTCGTCGAGCACCAACGGTCGTACCACGCGCATGACGACCGAGCGAGCGATGTGAAGGTGAACCCGGAGGCGGACCGGCCGGGGCTGGTCTGCGCGCTGTGCGGACGGCGATTCGCTAGCCCCCGAGCGCTCGCCGAGCACAACCTGGGTCCGCATCCCGCGCCCGGGCCGTTCCGACCGGGCCGACCCGCGCCGGGATAGCGCGCCGCCGCGGGTACGTCCCGTCCCCGGGCCACCGTTATATACGGCACCCCGGCTGACGGGGCCTCTTCACCGTGCGGGGGCGCGGGGAGGGGACGATCGGTTCGGACGACGCGCAGGGTCCATCGAAGAGGCGACGCACGTGGAGATCAAGATCCTCGATGACCGGCCGAACCCGCTCCTGAAGCGCCACGAGTACCGCTTTCAGGTTGACCACGCGACCGCCGCGACCCCGAGCCGGGACGCGGTGCGCTCGGAACTCTCGAAGCTCGTGCACGCACCCAAGGATCGGGTCATCATCGAGCGGATGGGCGCCCGGTACGGGACCGCCGTGACTCAGGGGGACGCGATGGTTTACGAAACGGCGGAAGTCGCCCGCTCGACCACGCGCGAGCACATCCTCGTGCGCAACGGCCTCAAGGAGAAGCCCGCAGCGGGCGGCCCCGTCGCGCCGAAAGCCGAGGCACCGACCGAGCCGGCCAAGGCCGAGTCGCCGCCGGCGGAATCCCCCGCGAAGGCGCCGGCCTCCGCGCCCGCCGCACCCGCGGAGGCGAAAGCCGAGGCGAAGGCGGAGCCCAAATCGGAGCCGAAGGCCGCCCACAAGGGCGACGCGAAGGGCGAGCCTCACAAGTCCGAGCACAAGCCGAAGGCGCCGAAGGCCGACAAGGGCGAGAAACCGGCATCCACCGAAGGGGGGACGTAGGTCGTTATGGCGAAGGCACGCGTGGGACTCTACGCGGTCCAGGGGGAGGCTCTCACGCGCACGCACAAGTCGTGTCCGAAATGCGGTCCCGGCGTCTTCCTCGCCGAGCACGGCGACCGCCGATCGTGCGGTCGATGTGGGTACTCCGAGTCCAAGGGGAGCCCCGTGCCGAAGGCAAAGCCGGCGAAGGCTCCGAGCGAGCCCAAGGCGGCAGCGCCCCGGGCACCGGCCCCTGCCCCGCCCGCGGCGCCGTGATCGTCGCCCGGTCGGTTGGCCCGATGCGGGAGCGGAACGCTGTCGGTCGGCCCACTGGAGCCGCCCGAGCGGCGAAGCCAGCCGGGAACGAAGACCGTAATATCGCGGGACGTTCCGCCCCCACGTCGACCGCGGGCCCGTAGTATAGCTTGGACATCACGGAGGCCTCCGGAGCCTCAAACCCGGGTTCGAATCCCGGCGGGCCCGTACCAACCCACCTTGGAACC
>JASHWZ010000173.1 GCA_030043865.1 Thermoplasmata archaeon
AGGCGCACGCCCGCCCGAGGGGAAAAACCCTCGTGTGCCCCACCGGGAAGGTGGATGAACCCGGGTGCGGTCGGCCCGCCGTGCCCCCTTCGACTCCGGACCGTGGTCGAGATTCGCCCCCCAGCCTGATCCCGTGCCTCTTGCTCCAGAAGGGGCGGGTCTGCCTTCCGGGCCCCGAGGGACCCCGGCCGGCCGCCCGACGCAACGGCGCTCCGTTCGATGTGTTCGACGTCGTCGACGCTCTGACGCCGTCGTATCCGCTGCTCTACCTCGCCGACCTCGACGGCCTCGAACGGAACGACCCACAGCTCGAATACATCCAGGAGCTCTCTCGCGACATCCCGCTGTGGGTGGACTCGGGCGTCCGCAAGGCCGACCAGGCGATCGACGTGATCGTCGCGGGGGCTCAGAAAGCCGTGCTCTCGAGCGCCTATCTTCGGGGACCTCGAGAGCTCCGGCGCGCCTGGAGGCTCTCCTCCGACCTCGTCTTCGAGCTGGAAACATCGGACGTCGGGGCCGCCTCGGTCGACGCGAGCTGGGGAATGACGGACCCACGGGAGATCATCGGGGCGGCCCGAGCCGTGGGGTTCGACTCCGTCGTGGTCTCTCCCCGGGGGAGCGACCCGGATTGGGGGCTCGTCCGCGAGATCGCCGGCGGCGGGCCGACGTGGGTCAACGGCACGTTCCAGCCATCGGATGCGCCCCGGCTGGCCGAGGTCGGTGCCTCGGGCGGAATCTTCCATATCGACGCCGTGCTCACGTCGTTGGACGCTCCGTCATGAACCGATCCCGAGACGACCCCGTCGCGCCGCGCGATGATGAGGACTAGAACCAGCTGACCGATGATGAGTGATGGGCGAGCTGAGCGCACCGCGACGGAGAGGGCGAAGGGAGGAAGGGGTTCGAGGGACCGTCGGCGAAGAACGGCGGTGGTCCGGGTTTCTCTGACGACCGAACTGTTTTAGGTCCGAAGGAGGTCGCGCCCGCCGGTCGAGGAAAATGACCGACGGGGACGACGTGGAGCTCCGATTTCCGGACGGCACGACCCGGTCGGTACGTCGGGGGAGCACCGTCGGCGAGGTGCTCGCCGCCTGGTCCCCGGGGAACGCGGCTTCGTTCCTCGCCGGGACGCTCGACGGGCGGCCGGTCGACCTGGCGGCCAGCGTCCTCGTCCCCGCCACGATCGCGCCGCTGACGTTCCAGGACCGGGCGGGCCGCGACATCCTCGAGCACTCGTCCGCCCACTTGGTGGCGAAGGGCCTGCTCGAGACGATCCCGGAGGCGAAGCCGACCCACGGCCCGGCGACCGACGAGGGGTTCTACTACGACTTCGACGTCCGTCCCCTGCTGCCGGCCGACCTCGACGCGGTGCGCGCGGCGATGCAGCGTTCCGTCGACGCTCGAGAGCCGTACGTCCGTCGAGAGGTCTCGAAGGCCGACGCCGAGCGGCGATTCGCCGACAACCCGCACAAGCTGCGCTATCTCTCCGAAGTGCGCGAGGGGGATACCGTGTCGCTCTACGAGACCGGCACGTTCGTCGACCTCTGCCGGGGGCCGCACGTGCCGGACACCGGCTGGCTCCAGGGAGTCCAGATCCTCGGGTTCGGCGCCGTCGGGGCCGAGGGCGATGGCGCGGGGCGAGCCTTGCAGCGGATCCGGGGCGTCGCGTTCCCGACCAAGGCGGAGCTCGAGGGGTACCTCAAACTCCGCACCGAGGCGGAGGCGAGAGACCACCGGACGATCGGGGCGCGGCAGGAACTGTTCATGTTCATCGACGAGGCACCGGGGTTCCCGTTCTGGCTGCCGAAGGGGATGGTCCTGGTCCGGGAGCTCGAGCGGTTCGTGACCGAGCATCTTCGTGCCTCCGGCTATGCGGAGGTGCGGACCCCGATGCTGTTCGCCCAGTCGATCTACGAGACCAGCGGGCACTGGGAGCATTACCGGGACGACATGTTCCTCACGATGTTCGAGGACCGGGCGTTCGGGTGGAAGCCGATGAACTGCCCGGGCTCGATGCTGATCTTTCGCTCGCGACCGCGCAGTTACCGCGAGCTCCCGATGCGGCTCGCCGAGTTCGCCCCGCTGCACCGACGCGAGGCGAGCGGCACGCTCCACGGCCTGACCCGCGTCCGCGAACTGGTGCAGGACGACGCGCACCTGTTTGTGACCGAAGAGCAGATCGCGCCCGAGATCCGGGTCCTCCTCGATTGGATCCGCCAGGCGTTCACCACGTTCCACCTCGATTGGTCGTACGAGCTCTCGACCCGGCCCGCATCGTTCCTCGGGGAGGCGGCCGACTGGGACAAGGCGGAGGCGACCCTCGAGAAGATCCTCAAGGAGTCCGGAGTGACGTACCGGGTGTCGCCCGGGGAGGGCGCCTTCTACGGGCCGAAGATCGACATCCACATCCGGGACTCCCTGGGACGACCGTGGCAGACCGGGACCATCCAGCTCGACTACCAGCTCCCCGCGCGCTTCGGGCTCGAGTACCAGGGCGCGGACGGGCAACTCCACCGCCCCGTCGTCATCCACCGCACGATCCTCGGTAGCTGGGAACGGTTCCTGGGGGTCTTCATCGAGCACTGCGCGGGTCGGTTCCCGCCCTGGATCGCGCCGGTCCAAGTGCGAGTGCTCCCGATCGCGGACCGACACGCCGCCGCGGCCCAGGGCCTCGCCGACGACCTCGAACGGGACGGGCTTCGGGTGGAGCTAGCCCCGCCGACCGAGTCGATCGCGAAGCGGGTCCGCTCGGCGGAGGTCGACCGGGTCCCGTACGTCGTCGTTCTCGGCGACAAGGAGGTCGCGGAGGGCTCGCTCGCCGTCCGCGTGCGCGGCTCGAAGGAGAGCGAGTCGAAGTCCCGCGCCGAGTTCACGGCGCACGTGCTCGACCGGGTCCGGCGCCGCGAGTTCGACCCCTAGCGGGTCTGGGCGCGGCGCGACCGCTTCGCCTCGATGCGCGCGTTGAGGTACAACGCGTCCAGGTCCGCGCTGTTCGAGCCGTGCTCGGACCGCAGGTGCTCGCGGAGACGCGCGAGCTCGATCGCACGTCCGCAGACCGCGCACGTCACCCGCGCCCGGCGGGCATTCGCGTCTCCGGGTGCCGGCTCGGGGATCATCCCACGCGACTGGGTCCTCCGCGAGTATAAGCGTACCGTCGGAACGGACGTCTCGGACCGTCGCCCGTTCGGCAAGGCTTTATTTAGCCCTCCGTTCAGCCGCGCTCGTATTTCGAGGGTAGCACGATGAACCTGAGCCTCGGCCAGTTAGAGCTACTGATCTTTCTCGCGGCGATCCTGAGCCTCGCCTACGCCGGGGCCCAAACGGCCCTCGTGCTCCGGGAGGACGACGGGGACGACCGGATGCGCGAGATCTCCGCCGCGATCCGCGAGGGAGCGAACGCGTTCCTCCGGCGCGAGTACACGGTCGTGTTCATCGTGGCGATCGTCCTCGCGATCGTGATCGCGGTCGCCTTCGGCGTCACGGGGAACGGCGCGCGGCTCGCGGTCGGGTTCGTTTTCGGGGTCGCGGGCAGCGCGCTCGCGGGCGCCGTCGGGATGTTCGTGAGCGTCCGGGCGAACGTCCGGACCGCGGCGCATGCGCGGAAGGGCAGCCTGGCCGCGACGATGGGTTTCGCTTTCCGCGGGGGCAGCGTGACGGGCCTCTCGGTCGCGGGCCTCGCGCTGCTCGAGCTCGTCGGCTTCTACTGGGCGTTCGGCGGGAACGTGCTCGAGATGGTCGGGCTTCTCTTCGGCGCCTCGCTGATGAGCCTGTTCGCGCGCGTCGGCGGCGGGATCTACACGAAGGGCGCGGACGTCGGGACCGACCTCGTCGGCAAGGTCGAGGCCGGGATCCCCGAGGACGACCCGCGGAACCCTGGCGTCATCGCGGACAACGTCGGCGACAACGTCGGCGACTGCGCGGGGATGGCGGCCGACCTCTTCGAGACGTACGTCGTCACCGCGATGGCGGCGATGCTGCTCGCCTACTTGATCGGCAAGCCGACCGTCGACCCGGTGCTGCTCTCGTTGTTCCCCAACGCCGTCGTCTTCCCCCTGCTGGTCTGCGCCTGGGCGATCGTCGCGACGATCGTCGGGACGTTCTTCGTTCGGATGGGGCCCAAGGGGACGATCATGGGCGCCCTGTACCAGGGGCTCGGCGCGACCACGGCGATCGGACTGGTCGGCCTGTACGTGCTCGACTACTACTTCATGAACGGCAACTTCGGCATCTTCGTCGCCACCGCGGTCGGGCTCGTCGTGATGATCCTGATCGTGGTGATCACGGACTACTACACGAGCGCGAGCTACCGCCCGGTCCACCAGATCGCGGAAGCGTCGCAGGCGGGGGCCGGCCCGACGGTCATCAGCGGCCTCTCGGTCGGGCTGCAGTCCGCGTGGATGCCCGGGATCGTCGTCGTCGCGGGCACGCTGATCGCGTACTCCGCCGCCGGTTGGATCAACGCCTCGACGGCCCCCGACCCCTACCTCGGGCTCTACGGCATCGGACTCGCCGCCGCGAGCATGCTCTCGGTGACGGGGATGATCATCTCGATCGACGCGTTCGGCCCGATCACGGACAACGCGGGCGGGATCGCGGAGATGTCGAACCTCCCCGCGGAAGCGCGCGCGATCACCGACCCGCTCGACGCGGTCGGCAACACGACCAAGGCGAT
>JASHWZ010000174.1 GCA_030043865.1 Thermoplasmata archaeon
CCGAATCGCCCGCGGGTGTCGTCACGACCGCGGTGAAACTCGCGGTAAAGGGGGCGGGGCCAGACGTGGCGGATGGGCTAATGGCGACCGAACAGCTTGCCGCCGGTGAGCCCTGCGAACCGGGCGAGTTCGAAGCCGCCTGAGACACGGCAAAAAGAACGAGGAGAATCACGACGATCACGACGACGAACGCCAACCGACCGAGCGTGAATGAACTGCCTTCCGGGGTACTGTCTTCCGGCGTGTCGATAATCGGGTCGATCGTGGGCACGGGGTCGGCAGCGGACGAAAACGCCGGGAGCAGTGGGACTCCTTGGGAAAGTTCGGTGCGAACCCCACAGTAAGCACACGTGGCCCACCCGTCCGCTGACGGGGGCGGCAAGGGGGCACCGCACTTCGGACAGGTCGACGGGGAAGGACTCGGGGTTGCCGGGCGATCTGGTTCCTCAACCATACTCGACGGGCGGCCAGGAATGCGGGAATGCTCGCTTTGGACTATTATCTTCGCAGGGGACTCTCAATTCCCTTCGGTCGCTGTGGTTCTCTGCTCCCGGGGTGCACGGACGGTTGCACACTCGCCCTCCCGAGCGCCCTGCGTCCGCCAGCCCCGGACTCGCGACCCCCACGGGAGAGCGGAGGCCCGTCCCCCCTGTCAGGTCGTCGTCCTCCTAGCACGGCACTCGCTTTTGGAATCGGACGGGAGAACGATTGAATCGCCCCCTGTGAAGACCCTAACTCGAGACAAGCGCGTTGCGCGAGAGTCCGAGAATCAACCCGAACCCTGCGGCAAGCATGACCCCGCCCGCTAGCGCCAAGAGGAGCGGGTAGCCCGAGAGATCATAGAGAAAGTGGCACGGACTGTACACGCAATAGCCGAAGAAGTCCAGCAGCAGCCCGAGGGCCAGAACGGACCAGCCAAAAAAACTGAGTGTCGGCGCGATGACGTCGAGCCCCGGATACTTTCGAGGCATTGATCGCGCCTCGATCAGCTCGTCGCCAGTCCCGACCATTCCCAGAACTGCTGTTCGTGAAAGGCCGAGGCCGATGAATGCTGAAGTAAGGAACAGGATGGTGATTACTTGCCAGAGCCCGAGCACGGAGGGGGGACAGACCTTGAAGCTCGGGCCGCATACGTTGTTGAGGCAGACCGGGCACTGCTCCAGTCCCACCTGCGCCACCCCTCCAAAGAAAACGATAACGAGGAGGATCGCGACGCCGGTACCGACGATAGCAATCTGAATACCGCGCCCCGGCGACGTTTCGATCCGGTGCGCGTGCACGCGAACGTGGTTCTCCGCCACGGTCTTCTCTTTAGCCCGAGCCGGGCCTCCGACTCATATCACTCCCGAGCCGCGGTATAGACCTCTCTGTCGACCGCAGTATTGGCGGTCTCCGGCTCGGCTCCGAGCCCCGACTCGCCTCTCCCACGTCGAGTTGGGGGCGAGAAGGCGTTTGGACCGAGCTGCCCTGGACCGAACAGGACTTCAGCACTCGCGTCATAGCGTCGTGCGATTCGAGGGGGCACCGAGGGCGATGTGTCAGTTCTGCACTTCGACCGGAAGCGACGACGCCGAAGGTTCACCCCACGAATGCGAGTGCGACTGTCTTCCCAAGGACCTGCTCCCGAGCCCGAAGCGGTGTAGGGTCTGCTATCACGACCTTCGAAGGATCGACCCCAACCAAGAGTAAGCACCGAAGCGAGCTCCGACAGTCTGGCTGGCGGACGACGATGCGCGTGCCGCACCCTCCCGAGTCATGCCCGGAAGTTCATCGGAAGAGTCCTACGCGCGAACCGCACTCCGAGGCTGAAAAACTTCGACCTCGCTCGCGCACCGCCGGTCGGAATTCCGATTCCGCTTCCACGATCGAGGGTTCCCCACCCTTTACGCGTCAGCCGCCTGAGAGGATTCAAATATTATCATTCCATTATAATTTCGATGCCTGAGTTCGAGGCGACCTTGAGGCGCGTAGGCGATTCGATTGGCTTGCTCGTTCCTCACGAGGTGGTCGAGGAATTGGGAGCGATCCCCGGTGCCAAAGTGCACGTCGTGATACCGCCGCGCGTCGATTGGACCCACCTCTGGGGCAAGTTCGAGACCAAGACGGCGACGGACGATCTGATTCGACGAGGACGGACGGCCCGCGATTGACCTGGCTCCTCGACTCCTACGCCATCGTCGAGATGATTCGGGGCAACCCGAGCTACCGTAGCTATCGGGGAGACCCCGCCATCACCATCCTTCCCAATCTCGCCGAGTCGTACTACGTTCTCGCGTCGCAGGGACAGATCGAGCTGGCAAGAACTTGCGTCGAGACGCTGTCGCCGATCGTTGTCCCCATTCCAATCTCGCTGATCCCTCCCGCCATGGACTTCCGACGAAAAGTACGCGGCGCGACGGGCGAGCGATTCTCCTATGCCGACGCGTTCGGCTATTCGCTGGCTCTGTCGACGGGCTGCGGCTTCCTCACGGGGGCGCACGAGTTCCGTGGCTTTCCCTCGGTCGAGTTTGTCAGGTGAACCGCTGAAGTCGCGTCGTCCTCTCGGCAGACGGCGGACGTCGCGACCACCCAGTTCCAGCACCTTCCGATCCGGACTCAGGCTGCCGCGCTGGTGGGGCTGGGGGCTTCTGCCGCCATCCCGGCGAGGCTGCAGTTCCGAATGCAGCTACTGACACTTGGCTTCAGGCAACGACTCGCCCACCCAGCCAATCGGCCCGACCGTCGGTCGAAGTCAGCTCGGAATATCTTCGCGGACTAGCTTATCGAGCGCTCTGGCCCATTTTGCCAATTCCTGGGCGTCGTCTGGGGTCACCGCGCGATCCTCATACTCGACCGCATTCTTCCTAGCTAGAATTCGAGATAGAAGAGAGCCAACGTCCACCCTCCTCGGAGTGGCGCACCGAGCAATGAGTAC
>JASHWZ010000175.1 GCA_030043865.1 Thermoplasmata archaeon
TCGTGCGGCACGCGCCCCAGCGCGTGGATCCGATCGGTCGGCAAGTGCCGGCCTTCGATCAAGGCCTGGATCACGGAGGAGGAACTGCCCGCGACCGCGAAGTGCGCCGTCGGGACCTCTTCGAGGATACGAGGGATGGCATCGAGGAAGACGCCGATCCCCTTGACCAAGGTGGGTCGACCCGCATAGAGAACCAGCGGTCCCCGCACTTGGTCTTCGAGCGGCCCTCGACCCGGCGCGTCCGGGCGGTACCGGTCGGTCCGGACCCCGTTGTAGATCACCCGGATCTTGCTCCGCGGTACTCCGAGCGCGCGCAGCTCGCTTTCGACATAGTGCGAGACCGCGCTGAACTGGTCGGCGTCCTGCAGGGTGAGCCATTCGGCCGCGCGCAGCAACGGCTCGAGCGCGATCTGCCAATGCTCGGACGTGTCCAATCCGCCGCCGTACCGCTGCGCGAGCTCGATCCCCGCTCGCTGGCCCGCGATGGTGCTGTGCACCGTGCGCACGAGCGGGGTCGAGCGGTCGAACCGTCGGTAGAGGAGGTCCGGCATGTGCGCGTGCTGCGAGTGCAGCACGTCGAACCGCTCCGACCGCGCGAGCACCGGAAGCCGCCGGAGGACGGCGACCTGGAACGACGCGTTGTAGCGAAAGTTGTCGTGGGCCCGCGCGATCACCTCGACCCTCGCGCGGTGCTCCAGCACCTCCTCCATCCGCTCCCGCGAGAACGCATCATTCGCGCTCGCGCGCTCGAGCGTGACGACGGTCAACTCCACGCGCCGGGCCAGCTCCCGCGCGATCTCGACGGAATACGTGCCCACCCCGCCCCAGACCGGCAGAAAATCTGGCGCGAGGAGGCAGACCCGAAGCGTCCCCATCTCGTGCCACCCGATACGTATCCGAGGTAGCCCGAGTCGTATAACGCTCACCCTGAGGCCGGGGGTCCGCGGCTACCGGGAGCTCGGGAGCCCCGCCGTCCGGTCGGGGTGGGTCGCCCGGCGACCGACGGACGGTCGGGTCACGGAACGGCGATAACCTCGTAGATCGTGAACGTGGAGTCCTCGTAGACTAGGTCGAAGAGCGCGGGATTGTTGAATTTCGCCAACTGCGCCTCGGTCAACGGGGCCGTAGGTTGATCGCTCGAGGGCCCCGGGAATTGCGGGGTGGTCGTCGTCATGTACTTGTCCACGACGACATACGAACCCACGGTGACGAACTCCCAAGCGAGCGGCGAGATCGAGGTCCCGGCGTAGAGCATGTACTGATCGAACTGCATGTTGAATCGGCCAAATCCCCCGAACACGCACATCGTGAGGGTGTCGCCCCACACGTACGTCGAGCTCGTCAGGTGCGTCTGCGCCCAGAGGCCGAGCTGGTAGCTGTTCGCATCGATGTTGAGGGGAGACTCGGTCGAGATCGCGTCCGCCAGCGCGAACTGGTCTCGGGTGCTGTACGGCACGAGGCTTCCTCCGGTGAAGATCAGCACGATCAGGATCAGGACTCCGGCCGTGGCCACGTACCGATGTCGGACGGCCGGAGTCGAACGAGCTCGCGGGCGGCCCGGTCCCTGCGACTTCGACCGCGGTCGAGGCATCAGGTGCTGGACCAACCACCAGGCGATCGCGGGTGCCATGAAGAACTCCCCGTACTCCAGAATCCGCTCGGGCAGGAAGTTGAAGGCCGTGACGAGCAGCGGGAGCACGAGGATCCCTGCGATGAGCGAGACGATCAGGTTCGGGGACAGGAACGTTCGACGTTCCGAGCGGAGCCAGCGCCGGAGCGCGAACAGGCTGAGCACGAGCAGCAGCAGGTACGCGAGGTAGCTCCACGCCAGTTGGTATTCGGGGAACGACGAGCCGACGGACGCTGCCGAGCTGACCGAGAGCGCGAACGGGTGGGAGAGCTCCCCCAAGACATACTGCAACGACGCGACGTTCGCGAGCAGATTCGGCAGGCTGACCTCGTAGGTGAACGCGAGGAGGACGACGAAGTACGCGGCGAAGATCGCGAGACCCTTCCGGATCTCGACCCCTCGGAAGGTGCGGAACGCGACCCAGAAGATCGCCAGACCGACGACCCAGGCCGCCATGATGTACGACGTGAGGTTGTGACTGATCACCACGAAACCGGCGAACAGCACGGCGGCGGCGAGCGCTTGGGTCTGCCAGTCGGCGCCGCGGACGACGACATAGCCGAGCATCAGTAACATCAGGGCGAAGAACGGGATGGTGAACTCGGACTGGACGGGGTAATTGAACAGGATCGACGGGGTTCCGAGGAAGATCAGGACGGCGACCATGGCGACCCGGCTCCCGAGATACCGCGAGGCGAGCGCGAAGATCGCGGGAGGCAGGATGAGCAGTCGGAGTAGCGGGATCCCCCACACGAACGTCTGCTCGAGCGGAAGTCCGGTGAACGCCGAGAGCTCGGCGTTGAAGACGCCGCTCGCGGGGTAGTAAGAGTAGGTGATCGCCTGGAGGCTGACGTTCGCTCCCGGTATCCACCGACCGGCTTCGAGGATGCCGTACGCGTACTGGAAGTTGAAGATCGCGTCCTGGCCGGCCGGGACGCCGTAGGGCAGGAAGATCGGGTACAGGAAGAAGACGAGCACCACCGCCGGCAGGACGAAGAGCAGCTGGGTCCTCCGAAAGATCGCGAGCACCAGCGGCGACACGGCGAGCGTCATCCCGAAGACGAACAGGACGCGCGCCGGAAACCCGTGGATGTAAGTGGTGTCCCCGAGGAATTTGAACGCGTAGAGCTGGTACGCGACGTCCAGGAAACCGACGAGCGAGAGCCCCAGCGCGAGCAGGCTCGCGTTCGGAGACACCCGGTACTTTGGATCGAGGTCCTCCGGCGGGACCGCCCGACGGGTTTCGAACACGGGTTCGGCCGGCCCCGATTGCTGGGCGACCGAGAGGGCCACCGCCGCCGCAGGGTCGACCGCGCCCAGCGGGATCTCCGTCGCGGCGTTCGGCTCGGCGGGGGCGGCGCTCGCCATCTGTGAGAGACCGCGATTCGAAGGGTGGGATAACAGGGTTACTGGTCGGTGCCCCCAGGGGTGGCCACCACCCCGCGGTCCTTCGGGACACC
>JASHWZ010000176.1 GCA_030043865.1 Thermoplasmata archaeon
ACGGTGCTGTTCCTCATCCTCGAGATCGTCCTCAACGCGCTCGCGGGCGCCTACCTCTCGCTCGGCTTCATCATCGCGGTCATCCTGCTGATCTATCTGCTCGCGGTCAGCAGCCACTTCTCCTAGCGGGTCGCGTGTCCTTTTCGGGGAAGCCACCGTCTCCGGTCCCGGTGGTCGCCCCGCATCCTACGATCTCGGAGGCCCACCGGGAGACAGGGGAGGGGTAGCTCTCGGTATTCGACCAACGCGTCCCCGTCGTCCACACGTGGCTGGCTTCGCATTTCTAGTGGCCCCCTGGACGGCGCATGCCCGAACGGCCGGATCCTCTGAGGATAAAGTGCGAAGATTTCCGACCGGGCCGAAGTTCGGCCGGGCAGGAAGCGCCGGACGAAGGCCGCAGCGGTTCGGAGCCTTTATGTTCACCATCTATATCACCCATAGGTAGGCGATGGAGACCACATCGGTCGCGCTCGATCACGAGGCGTACGACCTTCTTCGAGGGCATAAGCGTCCCGGCGAGTCGTTTAGCCAGGTCGTGAAGCGGCTGGCCGGCAGCCGGCGTCCCCTCTCGAGCTTCGTGGGCGCGTGGACGGACCTGCCGCAAAAGACCCTCCGAGAGATCCAACGAGAGCGCAAGCGTTTGAGGGATCTCGACGAAGCGCGCTTCGACCGGCTCATGCGCGAGGAGCGCTGAATGGTCCACGCGCTCGATACCTCCTTCCTCATCGACGTGCTTCGGGGGCACCGAGGGGCCGCGGTCAAGGCGAAGGTTCTCGACGCCGAGGAGGCCGTCTTGGCCGTCCCTGCTCCCGTGTTGGCCGAGTTTCTCGACGGAGCCTACTTCGCCGGTGGCACCTACCTCGCCCGGGCGATGCAACTGATCGCCGGACGGGATGTGATCCCGTTCGACCGGGAGTGCGGGCAGGTGGCGGGCCAGCTACGAGCCGACTTGCGATCCCGCGGGGAGTCGCTCCCGATGATCGACGCCATGATCGCTTCGACCGCGCTGCGCCATCATTGCGTGCTCGTGACCGGCGACGTCGGGTTCACTCGAATTCCCGGATTGGCGGTCGAATCGTACTAGGCATCGCGGGTGCCACTCGCCGCGGCCTTCCCGGGCCCCTCGGAGTCGCGTCGACGCGGGAAACAGTACGGGGGCGGTCGTCATTTCAGAATCGGCACGCCGAGCCGGTCGAGGGCCCGGCGTCGAAGGTCCGAGAGCGCGTTCATGTAGTTCGCGTAGGCGTCGTACGGGCTGTCGTAGCTCGAGAAGTACTCGTGAACGCCCTGGTCCGCGCCGTGGCCGCTCACGTACATGTAGTAAAAGTGGTCGGAGGTGAGGAGCTTTCGCCAATCCGTGAGGATCGCCGAGTCGCGGGTCTGGCGCACGACGACCCCGACCTTCTTCGCCGCCTCGAACGCCGAGCGCTGCAGGTCGTTCCCCAGCCAGGCGCCGAGGTCCCGGTTCTGGTCGGCCCAGCTCATCGTGTACGGCACCGAGAGGGTGTCGTGCGGCGGCCCGACGATCGCTTCCTCGACCGTCGCCCACTCGAGCCCGGGCTCGTGGCGGACCGCGTCGGGGAGCGCGCTCAGAAAGTTCAGGATCCCGGTCTGGGCCGAATGGTGCTCGCCGAACGTCTCGAAGTCCATGAACAGCCCGACGAGCTCGCCCGGGGTGGCGCCGAGCCACCGGGCGTACTTCTCGGCGGTCAAGGGGTACTCGCTCCACTCGCGGGAGGAGAACCGGAACCCCACGTCGTCGCTGAGCGGGTAGTGGCGCAGCAGGAGCATCAACGTCGGCGCCGGCGCGGCGCAGTACCGGTACGTCGGCGGGTTCCCCCGGAGGGCGCCCTCCCATCCCTCCGCCAGCATCCCGTGGAACCGCTCGGCCTCGGCGAACCGGGCGAGGTCGTCCGAGTACGCGAGCTCGGTCATCCGGAGGACCTTCGGGTCGGCGCCGAACTCGCTGCGGAGCAGCGCGCGGTGCATCGCGACCTCTTCGGCGAGCTCCGGCGGCGGGAGCAGGAACGCGAGCGAGTGGTAGTACGTCTCGGCGACCAGCGCGACCCGCCCGGTGCGCGCGAGCGCCCGGACCCGGTCGAGCACGTCGGGCGCCGCGGCGCGGGCCTGCTCGACGAACGTGCCGGTGATGGAGAGGCTCAGCCGGAACTCCGGATGCGACTCGAGCGCGCGGAGGATCCGGTCGAGCGCCGGCCGGTAGCATCGGTCGGCGATCCCCCGGAAGATCCCGAGGTTGCGCTCGGTGTCGAAGTACGACCGGCCCGAGCCGAGGTCGAGGAACCGGAACCGGGCGAGCCGCCACGGCTGGTGCATGTGGAGGTAGAGGACGATCTTCACGGCCGCCGACCCCGGGCGGCCATCGCCTCGAGGTAGACGCCGACCGTCTCCCGGGCGCGCTCGGGCCATCCCTCGCGCAGCGCCTCCCAGCGCCCCTGCTCGCCCATCGCGGCCCGGAGGGTCGGGTACTCGAGGAGCTCGGCGATCCGGCTCGCGAACTCCTCCGCATCCCAGAAGTCGACCTGGAACGCGCCCGAGGAGATCTCGGCGACGCCGCTGGTCTTCGAGACGATCGTCGGCACCCCGGCGGCCATCGCTTCCAGCGCCGCGATCCCGAACGGCTCGACGACCGACGGGAGCACGAACACCGAGCTGCCTTGGAGGAGCAGCTCGCGCTCCTCGTCGCTCACCTTGCCGAGGAACATGACGTGGTCGCCGATCTCGAGCGACGCCGCGAGGTGGACGAGATGGGAGTACTCGGGCCCCTCGCCCGCGACCACGAACAGCACGTCGGGGAACGTCGGCACGAGCTGGGCGGCCGCGCGGAGGAACGTGTCGACGCCCTTCATCGCGGCGAGCCGCCCGACGTACAGCACGACCCGCTTCGCGGGGTCGATCTTCTCGAGGCGCTGGGTCGGCCGGACGGCGTTGTAGATCACGCGGACCTTCGCGGGGTCGGCGTGGTACCGGTCGATCAGCTGCTGGCGGAGGTGCCGGCTCACCGCGATCACCCGGCTCGCCGCGTCGATCCCGGCCTGCTCGCGGGCGAGGATGTGGTCCCACGGGTGGCCGAGCGACTGGTCGTACTCCGTCGAGTGCACGGTCATCACGAGGG